>CANJYY010000026.1 GCA_947479185.1 Caulobacteraceae bacterium | reverse complement strand
TCGGCCATGCGATCGACGCTGTGATCATCGTGCAGCGTCCGCACGCTGCGGGCCGTGCCGCGGTGATCGTAGAGCAGCACGCGGAAGCGGTCGGAGAGGGCGGCCATCTGCGGCGCCCAGAAGGCTGCCGAGCCGCCGAGGCCCGCCGACAGGACCACCACTTCGCGCATGTCGTCCGGCCCCGCGTCATGGAGCTCGTAGTACAGGCCGTCGGCGGTCCCGGACTGCGGCACCGGCGTCAGCGCTTGCCGATGTGGGCGATCGAGGCGATCTCGACCAGGAAGTCGGGCCGCACCAGGCCGCAGACGATGCAGAACCGGGCCGGCTTGTCGCCCGGGAAATACTCCGCATAGACCTTGTTGAGGGCGGCGTAGTCGGCCCAGTCCTTGAGGAAGATGTGGTTCATGGTCACGTCGTCCATCGTGCCGCCGGCGGTCTCGATGACCGACTTGATGGTTTCCAGCACGATGCGGGTCTGGCCCTCGGCGTCGCCGACGCAGGCGACGTTGTTGTCCTTGTCGAAGGCGAGCGTGCCCGAGACATAGACCACGCCGTCGGCGAGCGTCCCGGGCGAGAAGGGGGCGATGGGCGTCTGGGTCCCGGGCGGGGTGATGACGGTCTTGGGCATGTCGGAGCTCCTCAGGATTTCGGTTCGACCTGACCGAACGCGCCCTTGAAATCGGCGACGCTCGACACCCAGCCGAAGAATTTCTCGATGTTGTAGATCGCCGCCTGCTGCAGGAATTCGGGCCCGGCCTGGTGGGTGGCGTCCTCCAGCACGATGCCGAAATACTCGAGGAAGAAGCCGTCCCGCAGGGTCGACTCGACGCAGACGTTGGTGGCGATGCCGACCACGACGATGTTGCGGATGCCGCGCGAGCGCAGGGTGCTGTCGAGCTGGCTGTTGAAGAAGCCGCTGTAGCGGGTCTTGTGCAGCACGATGTCGCCCGGCTGGGGCTTGAGCTCGTCGACCAGTTCGTAGTCCCAGGTCCCCCTGGCCAGCAGCGTGCCCTGCAGCTCCGGCCGCTGGCGCATGGTCTTCAGCGCGTTGGACTTGTGGAAGTTGGGCGAGCCCGGCCCGCCGGCCTCGACATAGTCGGCGTCCCAGCCGTTCTGGAAATAGATCACCGGCATGCCGGCCGCGCGGGCGACCTCGAGCACGCCTTTGGTGTTGCGGATCACCCGGTCGGCGCCGGAGATGTCGAACCCGGCCAGGTCCAGATAGCCGCCCGGCGAGGCGTAGGCGTTCTGCATGTCGATGACGATCACCGCCGTCTGCGACACCGAAACCGGGATCGGTTCGGGCCGGGCGGGGAGCATGATGATGTCGTCGGGAGTCGCCATGCCGAAGCGGGCCCTTGCGTTGTCGGGGCCGCAGCATGTCATACGTTGACGCGGCGCCAACCCATCCCGAGCCGGAGACCCCGTTCCATGTCCGATCGCCTGCCCGACGCCAGCCTTGACCAGATTTTCCGCGCCGCCCGCACGCGCAACGGCTGGACCCCGGAGACGATCAGCGAGGCGCTGATCCGCGAGATCTACGACACCGCCAAATGGGGCCCGACCTCGTCCAACTGCTGTCCCGGGCGGTTCGTGTTCCTGACCAGCGACGCGGCGAAGGCGCGGCTCGCGCCGCATATGTCCTCCGGCAACCGGGCCAGGACCCTGGCCGCGCCGGTCAATGTGATCCTGGCCTACGACATGGCCTTCTTCGAGCGGCTGCCGTACCTCGCGCCGCACAGCCCCAACGCGAAGGACTGGTTCACCTCCAACGACGCGCTGGTCAAGGAAACGGCCTTCCGCAACGGCTCGTTGCAGGCGGCCTATCTGATGATCGCGGCGCGCTCGCTGGGCTTCGACTGCGGGCCGATGTCAGGCGTGAAGCTCGACGGCGTGAACGCCGAGTTCTTCGCCGGCACCACCTGGGAAGCCAACTTCATCTGCAACATCGGCCACGGTACGGACGAGCACCTGCACCCGCGGGCGCCGCGGCTGGACTTCGAGGAGGCGTGCCGGGTTTTGTGAGGGGGTAATTCAGGGGACAGCTTACCTATTTCCGCTCGCTCGTTCCGCCGCTGAGGAAATAGGTAAGCTGTCCCCTGAATTACGCGTGACAGATCCCCACAGGTGGGGAGCATTGGGCTTAAGCGACCCGCTCCGCCCACGCCTTCTCCAGCGCTTCCGGCGTCCCCGTCCCGAACACATACCGGTCCGGCCGGACCAGCACCGCCTCGGCGTCCCGGCTGTCGAACCAGGCCGACAGCGGGTCCGCGAAGGCCGCCAGCGGGCCGTCGGCCAGCGACGCGCGGCTGATCAGCCACGGCGCCTCGCCCAGCACATCGTCCAGGCGGACATCGCCTGCCCGGGGCTGGGGGAAGTACTCCCCGCCGGCCCCGTCCAGCATCACGCCGGGACCGAGGCGCGGCAGCGCGATCGGGGGCGGGGCCTGGCCGGCGGCGCGCTGGGCCAGCATGCCGGCGTCGCGCATCGCCGCGGCCTGCGGGTCGCTGATGCAGACCACCCGGCCCATGGCGATGGCCAGTTCGATGACGCTGCGCACCGGCGGCTCGCGCTCGCTCTGATAGCTGTCCAGCAGGGCGGGGTCGGCGCCGCGCCGGATCACCGCCGCCAGCTTCCAGGCCAGGTTGTCGACGTCGCGCAGGCCCGAGCAGAGACCCTGACCCGCGAACGGCGGGGTCTGGTGCGCGGCGTCGCCGGCCAGCAGCACGCGGCCCGCGCGCCAGCGGTCGGCGACCCGGCCGTGGAAGCGGTAGACCGCCTTGCGCTCGATCTCGACGACGTCCTCGCAGTTCCACGGCTTGAGCAGGTCGCGGATGACGGCGTCGTCGAGCAGGTCCTCGGGCTGTTCGCCGGGCAGCAGCATGAACTCCCAGCGGTGCCGACCCTGGCTCATGACCAGGCAGGTGGTCGGCCGCGCCGGGTCACAGATCTGCAGGTTGGCGCGGGGCAGGCGCGAGACGTCGCTGACCACGGCGTCGATGACCAGCCAGGGCTCGTCGAAGCCGTAGTCGCTCAGGCCGATGCCGAGGGCGTCCCGCACGGCGCTCTTCGCGCCGTCGCAGGCCACCATCCAGCGGGCGCGGATCGTGCGCTCGCCATCCGGTCCCTCGACGGTCGCGGTCACGCCGTCGGCGTCCTGGGTGAAGGCCGTCATCGTATAGCCGAGCCGGGCTTCTATCAGAGGCGACTCCGCCGCCAGCCGCCGCAGGGCGTGCTCGAGGCTCGGCTGATGGAACATGTAGCCCGGCGCCCAGCCGGACGGGCTGTCCAGACGCTGGTCGTAGCGCATGAGGATCTCGCCGGCGGCGTTGCGGAACTCATAGTCCGCCGCCGGCTGCGAGGCCGCCTGCATCTCGGCCGCGATGCCCAGCTTCTGGAACAGCCGCATGATCTCGTGATCGAAGTGGGCGGCGCGGGGCAGGGGATAGACGCCGGTGTCCTTCTCCACGGCGATGGCCGACACGCCCTCACGCGCCAGCAGGGCGCAGAGGGCCGCGCCGACCGGGCCCATGCCGGCGACCAGGACGTCGCAGTCGTAGTTCATCAGACCGCCTCGCAGACCGCTTCGATGGCGCCCAGGCCATCGACCTCGCAGCGCATCACGTCGCCGGGCTTGAGGAACTGGCGCGGGTTCATCGCCGCGCCGACGCCCCCGGGGGTGCCGGTGAAGATCACGTCGCCGGGTTCCAGCGTCATGGCCGTCGAGAGGTGCTCGATCTGCGCCCAGACGTCGAACACCAGGTGCCGGGTGTTCGAGTTCTGCCGCGTCTCGCCGTTGACCAGGCAGCGCAGGTCCAGCACGTGCGGGTCGGCGATCTCGTCGGCGGTCGTGATCCACGGGCCGAACGGGGCGTGGGTGTCGAACGACTTGCCCAGCGACCACTGCGGCGTGCGGTGCTGCCACATCCGTTCGGTGACATCGTTGCCGACGCACCAGCCGAACACGGCGGCGGGCGCGTCGGCCTTTGTGAGGTTGCGGCCGCCGGCGCCGATCACCGCGACCATCTCGACCTCGTAGTCGCAGGCGGGGGTGGGAACCTGCACCGGATCATACGGTCCGGTCACGGCCGTGCCGGCCTTGGTGAACCAGACCTGGTTGGGCGGGGTCTCGACGCCGCTTTCGGCGATGTGGTCGGCGTAGTTGAGGCCGATCGCCCAGATCTTGCCGGGCCGCGGGATCGGGGCCAGCAGGTGGACGCTGTCCAGCGCCAGGGCGCCGGTTCCGGCCGCCGCGATGGCGCGGACCTCGGCCTCGACGGTCGGCCAGGCCTTGATCAGGCCGATCATGTCGGCGGGCAGGCCGGGCGCGGCGCGGTTCAGCGGCACGATGCGGTCGCCGGTGACGACGCCCAGTTCCGGCGCGCCGCCGGTGGTGAAGGTGGCGAGTTTCATGTCTGTGGTTCCTAGCCGAAGTCCGGCGGCGAGGGCTGGCCCCACTGCACGCCGAGAAGGTCCTGAAGGGTGGCGGTGTTGGCGCTCTCGGCGGCGGTCAGCAGGTCGCCGTCGGTCCAGTGTTCGAGGATGTGGCCCCAGGGGTCGCGCCAGTAGTCGAACACCTGGCTGCCGAGGATGTGGCGGCCGACGCCCCAGGCGAGCTTGCGGTCGCCGGCCTTGAGGTGGTCGTGGCCGGCCATCAGGTCGTCCAGGTCGCGCACCTCGAAGGCGGCGTGGTTGAAGCCCGGCCCGGTCGGCCCCTGCAGCAGGAACAGGGTGTGGTGGTCGGTCGGCGTCTCGCCCCGGTCGCAGCGCATGAAGGCGCCGATGGAGAATTGCGGCGCGACGGCGATCTCGTCGGAGGTCAGGAAGCCGAAGCGCGCTTTGTACCAGGCTTCGGACGCCCGGAAGTCCGACACGCCGAGCACGGCGTGGCCCAGCCGGATGACATTGGCCGGGCCCTGGCCGGTGCGCTTGACCGTGCGCAGGCGGGCGCGGGCCTCGACGCTGTTCCAGGGTTGGCGGGGTTCGAAGGTCGCGGGTTCGGCCCATGTCTGGCCGGCGACGACCTCGACCTTGTGACCATCCGGATCGGTCAGCCGCACGACGGACCCGCCGCCCGGCGCGTCCAGCGGCTCAACCTCGACGCCCTCGGCCGTCGCCAGCGTCTGCAGGTCGGCGAGGCTCTCGGCCCGGAAGCCGATGGCGGCGAAGCCGGCGTCGCCCGGCTCCGTCGCATGCAGGAACGGCGCGCCGCCCTGGCCGCGCATGAAAAGGTGCGTGTCATCGGCCTGGGCGACCTGCAGGCCAAACTGTTCGAGAAAGGCCTGCATCTCGGCCAGGTCGGGCGCGCGGAAGCGCACGTAGGCGATGTCCTCGATGCGGATCACGCTCATGATCGGGTCTCCGTGAAAATGTCGTCGGCGGCGGCGTTGCTGAGGGCGAGGGCGAGGTCTTCGGCGACACCGAGGCCGCGCAACAGGCCGAAGTTCAGGTCGCGGCAGAGATCGGCCGGCGAGGTCTGACCCCGCGATTCCAGGACCCGGCTGACGGCGACCATGGCCATGCCCATGGCCATCAGAACCCCCGTCTCCACGGTCAGGCCGCGGAAGGCGCCGGACGCCAGGCCCGCCTCGATGTCCGCGCGAACGCCCCGGTTCAGCGGCGCGTTGGGCAGGGTCGCGCCGGCGAACAGCCGCATCATCGCCCGCGCCCGTTGCGGGTTTTGCAGAGCAAAGCGAGCGAACACCATCTGCGCGCGGGCCATGCGGCGAGCGGGATCGGCGACGCCGTCGTTGATCTGGTCCACCTGGGCTTCCGCCTCGGCGCGCACCTGCCCGGCGATCGCGCGGGCGAGGGCCTCCCGGTCGGCGAAGTGGTTGTAGAAGCTGCCCTTGGCCACGTCGGCGGCGGCGACGATGTCGTCGATGCTGACCGCCTCGACCGACTGGGCGGCGAACAGGCTCTCGCCCGCCTGCAGCAAGGCCGCCCGGGTGCGGGCCCGGCGGCGGTCCGGTTTGATGTCGATGGGGTCGGCGATCATGTCGCGGGTCCATATTTGACTGGTTGGTCATTATTGGACTAGTCAGTCAGAATTGCAAGCGGATCGCTGTTCGGGCATGGGCTCTGCCCAGCAAGACCGCGCAGACGGCCTGACGCCACAAGGGGAAACGCCGATGACCACGCCCACGCCGATCAACCCCTTCGCCGGGCAGGACGCCCGCACGCTGATCGATGCGCAGGCGACGCGGCGCGGCGAGCACCCGGCGTTGATCTGGGAACCCTTCGAGGGCGAGGGCCGCACCTGGTCCTATGCCCAGTTGGCCGAGGCCATCCGCCGCTTCGCCGCCGGCCTGCAGGCGCGGGGCGTCAAGCCGGCCGACCGGGTGCTGGTGCATCTCGACAACTGCCCGGAGTCGATCATCGCCTGGCTCGGCTGCGCCTATGCCGGCGCCGTGGCGGTGACGACCAACGCCAAGTCCAGCGCCGACGAAATCGGCTATTTCGCGACGCACAGCGGCGCGGTCGGCGGGGTGACCCAGCCCTGTTTCGCCGAGCTCGTGAAGGGCGCCGCGCCGGACCTCGGCTGGCTGGTGGTGACCGACACCGACAACGGCGCGCCGGCGACGGCGGACGTGGCCGGCTTCGAGCCCTTTTCCGCCCTGTCCGGCGATCCGGCGACACTCACCGAGCGGCCGCACGACCCGATGGCCCACTTCGGCATCCAGTACACCTCCGGCACCACGGCGCGGCCCAAGGCGGTGCTCTGGACCCACGCCAACTTCCTGTGGGGCGCGAAGATGTGCGCCCTGCACGAGGACCTGCGGCCGGAGGACGTGCACCTTGTCACCCTGCCGATGTTCCACACCAATGCGCAGGTCTATTCGGTGGCGGCGGCCCTGTGGGCCGGGGCGACCATCGTGCTGCAGCCGAAGTTCTCGGCCTCGCGGTTCTGGCCGGTGTCGCTGAAGCACGGCTGCACCTGGGCCTCGATGGTGCCCTTCTGCCTCAAGGCCATCGCCGAGCAGCCGAAGCCGGAGCGGCACAGCTACCGCTTCTGGGGCAACGGCATCTGCGAGCCGCCGACCGACAGGCTGTTCGGGGTCAAGACCATCGGCTGGTGGGGCATGACCGAGACCATGACCCACGGCACGGTCGGCAACCCGCACCTGCCCGACGCCCCGATGTCGATGGGCCGGCCGTCGCCCGGCTACCGCATCCATGTGCTGGATGAGGACGGCCGGCCGGTGAAGCCGGGCGAGACCGGCGACCTGCTGGTCGAGGGGCAGCCGGGCCTGTCGCTGTTCCTGGAATACGCCGGCGACCCGGCGGCGACCGCCAACGCCTATACGGCCGACGGCCTGTTCATCACAGGCGACCGGGTGCGGCTGGGCGAGGACGGGTTCCTGTACTTCGCCGACCGCAGCAAGGACATGCTCAAGGTCGGCGGCGAGAACGTCGCGGCCTCGGAGATCGAGCGGGTCGTGGCCTCGGTGGCCGGGGTCCGCGAATGCGCCGTGGTCGGCCGCCGTCACCCGATGCTGGACGAGGTCCCGGTGGCGTTCGTGATCCCGGTTGATCCGGCGGACGCGACTTTGCCTGACCGCATTCTCGACGCCTGCAAGGCGACCCTGGCCAGCTTCAAGCGGCCCCACGACGTGCGACTGGTGCCCGAGCTGCCGCGCTCGACCCTCGAGAAGATCGCCAAGGCGGAGCTGCGGGCCGTGCTGGCGGCGGAGGGCAAACTCTGATCCTCCCCGCGAAGCCGGGGAGGGGGACCATGCGGAGCATGGTGGAGGGGTCAGCGCCGTCGTCAGGCAATGGAGCCTGAACGCGGCTTTCCACCTAACATCGGCGCTGCCCCCTCAGTCAGGCTCCGCCTGACAGCTCCCCGGCAAGCGGGGAGCATCGATTACGCGCCGAACGCCGCCAGCCCCGTCAGCAGCACCCGTCCGTCATCGGCGCGCAGCGCCAGCCGCACGGCGTCGCCGTCGCGGTCATGCGCCAGCGTCATCGGCCGACCCGGAAACGCCTGGCCCGTGAACCGCGCCGCCAGCCGGGTCAGGCGTCGTGTGTCGCCGCCCGCGTAGAGCCGGGCCGCCTCCAGCCCGGCCAGGGCCCAGAGCGCCGTGCCGTGGATGATGATGTCCGGCAGGCCGGCCGCCAGCGCGACCTGCCGCTCGGTGTGGATCGGGTTCCAGATCTCGGCGCATTCCGAATAGATGTGCGGCAGGGCCGGGCTGGTCGGGATGGTCACGGTCGCCGCGTCTCCGGCCGGCGGTTCGTAGGCGGGCGATGGCACATCCGGGGTCTCGACGCCGGTCAGGGCGACATCGCGATAGACCGTGGTCGACAGGGTCTCGACCATCAGCTCGCCAGTCCGGGCGTCGCGGGTGTCGAAGCGGATCGCCGTCACCACGCCGGCCCGGCTGGCCCGCGCGCCCAGCAGGGTGGCGGTGAGCTCCAGCGCGTCGCCGGCGCGGATCGGCCGGTGGAAGCGGCTGTCCTGACCGGCGTGCACGGCCCGGCGGCCCTCGGCCGCGGTCAGGGTCTGGTCGGGATGCTCCCGCGCCATCAGCACCAGCACCCACTCCGGCGAGACCACCTGCATCGGCAGGGCGAACAGGCCGTCCGGCGCGGCGTCATCGAGGCCGGCGGCGTCGTCCGGCGCCAGGGCGGCGCGGTAGGCGAGGGCGCGGCGGGGCGTCATCTCCCACGGGATCGGGCCCCAGGTCGCGCCCGCGAGATCGGCGTTGAACGGCATGGATGGCTCCCCGGCTTGTCGCCCCTGTCCCCCGGGGTCTATCACCGTCGGCCATACAGGAGCGAGACATGGTCGCCGGCTTCACCTTCACCGAGACGCTCAGCGAAGCGGATCGCGAGATCCTCACCGACGAGGCGCTGGTCTTTCTGGCCGAGCTGGTCGACCGCTTCGCCGCGCGGCGCGACGCGCTGCTGGCCGCCCGCAAGGTCTGGCAGGCGCGGATCGACGCCGGCGGCCTGCCCGGCTTCCGGCCGGAGACGGCGGCGATCCGCGAGGGCGACTGGACCGTCGGGGCGCTGCCGGCCGACCTGCTCGACCGTCGCGTCGAGATCACCGGCCCGGCCGAGCCCAAGATGGTCATCAACGCCCTGAACAGCGACGTGAAGCTGTTCATGGCCGACTTCGAGGACGCCCTGTCGCCGACCTGGGCCAATGTCGTGGGCGGCCAGCGGGCTCTGCGCGACGCCATCGCCCGGACCCTGACCTGGGACGATCCTGCCAGCGGCAAGCACTATGCGCTGGGGCCGAAGCTGGCGGCCCTGGTCGCCCGGGTGCGCGGCCTGCATCTCGACGAGAAGCACATCCTGTGGAACGGCCGGAAGGTCCCCGGCGCGCTGGTCGATTTCGGCCTCTACTTCCACCACAACCACGCGGCGCTGAAGGCCATCGGCAGCGGCCCCTACCTCTATGTGCCCAAGCTGGAGCACCACGAGGAAGCGCGCTGGTGGAACGACGTGTTCGTCTTCGCCCAGCAGCGGCACGACGTTCCGGTCGGCACGATCAAGGCGACCATGCTGATCGAGACCCTGCCGGCGGTGTTCGAGATGGACGAGATCCTCCACGAGCTTAAGGATCACGCTGCGGCGCTCAACTGCGGCCGCTGGGATTACATCTTCAGCTACATCAAGACCCTGCGCCGGCACGGCGACCGGCTGCTGCCCGACCGCATGTCGGTCGGCATGGACAAGCCGTTCCTCGACGCCTACTCGCGCCTGCTGATCCGCACCTGCCACCGGCGCGGGGCGCTTGCGATGGGCGGCATGAGCGCCTTCATCCCGCGCAAGGATCCCGACGAGAATGCCCAGGTGCTGGAACGCGTGCGGGCCGACAAGGCGCGCGAGGCGGCCAACGGCCACGACGGCAGCTGGATCGCCCACCCGGGCCTGTCGGATGTGGTCAACGCGGTCTACGGGGCGGCCTTCGCGCCGGGCCGGACCAACCAGCTGGAGGTCAGCCGCGCCAATGACGCGCCGGTGACGGAAGCGGACCTGCTCGCCCCCCCGCCGGGACCGTTCACCGAGGCCGGCCTGCGCCACAACCAGCGGGTCGCGGTGCAGTATATCGAGGCCTGGCTGGGAGGCTCGGGCGCGGTGGCCATCTACGGCCTGATGGAGGACGCGGCGACGGCCGAGATCAGCCGCGCCTCGATCTGGCAGTGGATCCGCAACGGCGTGACGCTCGACGACGGGACGCCGATGACGGCCGAGCTGTTCGAGCGGACGTTCGTTGAAGAGCTGGCCGTGGTCCGCGCCGAGGTCGGCGAGGCGCGCTGGGTCTCCGGCCGCTGGGACGAGGCGGCGCAGCTGATGCGCGACCTCTGCCTGCAGGACGAGTTCGCGGAATTCCTGACGCTGAGCGCTTACGAGCGGCTGTAGGCGACTCCAGGGACATGTACTTCAGTACGTGTCCCCATGCGCTTGAGCGGCAGGGGACAGGTTCCGAAGTCGGCCCATGTCCCCGCCGACCTAGTTGACCAGCAGGCCCTGGATCTTGCCGTCGGCGTTGATCGACAGGGTCCAGTGCAGCACCGCGCCGTTCTGGAAGGTCACATCGTAGGTGTAGGGATCCGCCTGGCTGGTGGCCGTGACGGCGGTCACCGGGCCGAGCGCCGCCAGTTGGGCGGGGGCCGACGCGTTCTGCTTCACCGCAGCGGCCAGTTCCGGGATCATGGCGTCGTAGTTCGGCGCGCCGGACTGGATGGCGGTGATGGTCGAGCGCAGCGTGGCCTCGGCCTCGGTCGGGGTGGCGGCAAGCGCGGGCGCGGCGGCGCCCAGCACGAGGGCGGCGGCGAGGGCGGCAAGGCGTTTCATGGCGGTCTCCTGAACAGCGCTGACTCCCATAGGACGCCATTCTGATGTCAGCAGCTTAAACCTTGGTCATGAAGTCAGGCGGCTGTGGCCAGGAACGTTCGCCGCCCCGCGCCTGTTCTCGGGCAGCAAGATCGAGTCGACAGACGACGCCAACCTGTGCAGGTCTGGCGGCCAGATGACCCAGGACACCGCCCCCACCACCGGCACGCTCGGCACCGCCCTGGCTCACGCCGCCCAGCTGCTGTCGCAGGACCCGGCTCTGGCCGAGGCCCAGGCCATCGAGATCCTGCGCGCCGCGCCCGATCATCCCGAGGCCCTGCTGCTGCTGGGCGCCGCGCTGCGCCGTCAGGGCCGGGCCGAGGCGACGCTGTCGGTGCTCGAGCCGGTCATCCGCGGACAGCCGAACTGGCCGCCGGTGCACCAGGAGGCCGGCCTTGCGCTGGCGGATCTGGGCCTGGCGCGGCCGGCCGTGGTCGCCCTGAGCCGGGCCGTGGCGCTGGATCCCAGGCTGACGGTGGCCTGGGGCGCACTGGCCGACCAGCTGTTGCTCGCCGGCGACGAGGCGGGGGCCGAGAAGGCCCGGGCGCAACAGATCCGCGCCTCCACCTCCGATCCGGAGCTGCTCGAGGCGGCGGTGGCCCTGTGCGACAACCAGCTGGCTGTCGCGGAGCGTCTGCTGAAGCCCTATCTGGCGCGTCACCCGACCAACGCCGCCGCCATCCGCATGCTGGCCGAGGTCGCCGCGCGGCTGGGCCGCCTGGACGATGCCGAGGTGCTGCTGGCCCGCGCCGTCGAACTGGCCCCCGGCTTCGCCGAGGCGCGGCACAACCACGCCACGGTTCTCTACCGGCTGAACCGGTCCGAGGAGGCCCTCGCCGAGCTGGACTTCCTGCTTGCGCGCAGTCCGGCCCATCCCGGCTATCGCAATCTCAAGGCCGCCGCGCTCGGCCGGGTCGGCGACTACCAGGGCGCCATCGACCTGTATGACGACCTGCTCAAGGCCTATCCCGACCAGCCCAAGGCCTGGATGAGCTATGGCCATGCGCTGAAGACGGTCGGGCGCCAGGCCGACAGCGTCACCGCCTATCGCCGGGCCATCGTCCTGGCCCCGCAGATGGGTGAAGCCTGGTGGAGCCTCGCCAATCTCAAGACCGTGCGGTTCAGCGCGGACGACGTCTCGACCATGGAGGCCCAGTTGGCGCGCGCCGATCTCGCCGAGGAGGACCGCTTCCATCTGCAGTTCGCGCTCGGCAAGGCGCTCGAGGACGCCGGGGACTACGAACGGTCCTTCGCGCACTATCGCGACGGCGCGGCCCTGCGCCGGGCCGGGCTGGACTACGACGCCGAGGAGACCCACAGCCACGTCGTGCGGTCAAAGGCGGTGCTGACGGCCGGATTCTTCGCCGCGCGTGCCGACTGGGGCAGCGAGGCGCCCGATCCGGTCTTCATCGTCGGCCTGCCGCGCGCGGGGTCGACCCTGATCGAGCAGATCCTCTCCAGCCACTCGGCGGTCGAGGGCACGATGGAGCTGCCGGACATCATCTCCATCGCGCGGCGGCTCGGCGGCCGTCAGCGCCGCAGCCAGGCCTCGAGCTACCCGGAGGTGCTGGAAACCCTTGATCCGGATGCCTGCCGCGCGCTCGGCGAGGAGTACCTCGAGCGCACCCGCGTCCAGCGCAAGCTCGGGCGGCCGCTGTTCATCGACAAGATGCCGAACAACTTCGTCCATGTTGGCCTGATCCGGCTGATTCTGCCGCGAGCGAAGATCATCGACGCCCGGCGCCACCCGCTCGGCGGCTGTTTCTCGGCCTTCAAGCAGCACTTCGCCCGCGGGCAGGCCTTCTCCTACGACCTGACCGAGCTTGGCCGCTACTACGCCGACTATGTGGCGCTGATGGCCCACTGGGACGCGGTGATTCCCGGCGCGGTCCACCGGGTGATCTATGAGGACATGATCGCCGACACCGAGGCCGAGGTGCGCCGCCTGCTGACCTATTGCGGTCTGCCGTTCGAGCCGGGCTGCCTGCGATTCTACGAGAACGACCGCGCCGTGCGCACCGCCAGCTCCGAACAGGTCAGGCGGCCGATTTTCGCTGATGGCGTCGACCATTGGCAGGCCTACGAACCCTGGCTGGACCCGCTGAAGACGGCGCTCGGACCGGCCCTGACCCGGTGGAACATCCCGGCCTGAACCCCCTGAGGCAAAGCCGCCACAGATCGTGGCATCTGTGCCTCCGAATTCTGTTTCGACGCCGGTTCGCTTGACAGGGAAACGCTCCGGGGGGTGACTTCCTCCCGGGATTGTTCGGGGAGACTTTCATGACCACGTTTTCGAGGTCGATGGGGCGCAGGGCGACCGTGCTGACGACGGCGCTGCTGGCCAGCACGATGCTGACCGGCGTTTCAGCGGCCTTCGCGCAGGACACCACGGTCGGCGAGGTGATCGTCACCGCGCAGAAGCGGTCCGAAGACCTGCAGGACGTGCCGGTCAGCATCCAGGCCATCGGCGGCGAGAAGCTCGAAGCGCTCGTCATCTCCGACTTCAACGACTACGTGAAATTCCTGCCCAGCGTGTCGTTCCAGTCGGCTTCGCCGGGCTTTTCCAGCGTCTACATGCGCGGCGTGGCCAGCGGCGGCGACGGCAACCACTCCGGCTCCCTGCCCAGCGTCGGCATCTATCTCGACGAACAGCCGATCACGACCATCCAGGGCGCGCTTGATATCCACGTCTACGACATGGAGCGGGTCGAGGCGCTGGCTGGACCGCAGGGCACGCTGTACGGCGCCAGCTCGCAGGCCGGCACCATCCGCCTGATCACCAAGAAGCCCGACCTCAACGACTTCAGCGCAGCCATCGACACCGAGGTCAACAGCGTCACCGGCGGCGACATCGGCTATGGCGTCGAGGGCTATGTGAACCTTCCGCTGACGGAGAGCGCGGCGCTTCGCGTGGTCGGCTGGTACCAGCACGACGCCGGCTATATCGACAACGTTCCGGGGACGCGGACCTATCCGACCTGGGGTGGAACGATCGACAACAACGCCTATGCCGAGGACAACTACAACGACGTCACCACGCTCGGCGGGCGGCTGGCGTTGAAGATCGACCTGAACGACAACTGGACGATCACCCCCACGCTCATGGGGCAGCGCGAG
>CANJYY010000025.1 GCA_947479185.1 Caulobacteraceae bacterium | reverse complement strand
GTGCGCAGCCGGCGCTTGAGGCTCTCGCCGCTCTCGCCGCTGACCAGCTTGGCCGCATCATAGAGGGCGCGCTGCATCTCGGCGATCGACGGGATGGGGATGTCCGGCGGCAGGACCTGGTCCAGCACATGATCGTCGCGCAGATAGGCGTGGGCCAGCACATAGTCGCCGATCGTCTGGCTGCCGCGCAGGCCGCCGCAGTGACCGATCATGATCCAGGCCTGGGGCCGCAGCACGGCCAGGTGGTCGGTGATGGTCTTGGCGTTCGACGGGCCGACGCCGATGTTGACCAGAGTGACCCCCTGCCCGCCCTCGGCGATCAGGTGATAGGCCGGCATCTGGTGACGCCGCCAGGGACCATTGGCGATGGTCATTTCCGGGTTCGGCGTATCCTTCGTCACCGTGATGTTGCCGGGCGCCGAGAGGGCGGTGAAGCGCGTGCCCGGCTCCTTCAGCTGCTCGCAGCCCCAGCGGACGAACTCGTCGACGTAGCGGTGGTAGTTGGTGAACAGGATGTACTGCTGCACGTCCTCGGCCGGCGCGCCGGTGTAGTGCTTCAGGCGGGCCAGCGAGAAGTCCGTGCGCAGGCCATCGAAAAGGGCCAGCGGGCGCGAGGCTTCAAGCACCGGATCCCACAGGCCGTCGGCTACCTCGTCGCCGATGTGGGCCAGTTCGGTGGTCGGGAACCAGCGGGCGATCTCGCTGGCGCTGACATCGGCCATGGCGATGTCGCCGCCGTCCAGCACGTAGGGGAACGGAATCTCCTGCATCGACCGGCCGACGTCCAGCTCGACCCCGAAATCCTGAATCATCAGGGCCAGCTGTTCGACCAGATAGTCCTTGAACATGTGCGGACGGGTGACCGTGGTCGCATAGTCGCCGGGCAGGCCGATGCGGGCGTAGGCGCGGCTGATCCGCGGATAGCCGTTCTCGCCGCTCCAGTGCATCCGCAGCTCGGGATACACGAACGCGCCATCGGCCCGCAGGGCGGGGGCGGGACGGGTTCCGGTTGTCAGGAAGGTCTTCAGGGCGCCCCTCAGGGCGGAGACGGACCGTTCGTATTCTTCGATTAGCCGCTCGACGATGGCGGCTGCTTCTTTCTCATGTGTCATGACCGCTTATAGCGACATGCAACCAATTTGGCGAGACGGGGGCGAGCAGGGTTCTTTGAACCGTCGCGAATCGCCGGACTGGCGCAGGCGGAAAACCGCCCCTAGGCTCGCCTTCCATGTGGAAGACGGTGCTGATCTACGGCCTGGCGCTGGCCCTCGGGGCCGTGGCGCTGCAGTGGCTGGACTACCGGATCTGGGCCCGGGCGCATGCCGGCCAGGTGTGGATCGGCCTGGTCGCGGCCGGCTTCCTCGGCCTCGGCGTCTGGGTCGGCGCGCGGCTGTTCCGGCCGATGGCCACGGCCGGCGCATTTGAAACCAACACCCCGGCGCTGACAGCGCTCGGCATCACCCGCCGCGAGCATGAGGTCCTGGGCCTGCTGGCGTCGGGGCGATCCAACAAGGAGATCGCGCGGCAGCTCAATCTCTCGCCCAACACCGTCAAGACCCACATTGCCCGCCTCTACGAGAAGCTTGAGGCCGTGCGCCGGACGGACGCCGTCCTGCGGGCTCGTGAACTGCGCCTGATCCCGTAGGGCTTTCGGGCGAGTTTCACGAAATCACCCGTTCGGGCGATTGTTCCCGGGCGACGGGGCGGCTTCTCCTGTGGCCGTCAATCCAACGGGGGAACACCCATGCTTCGCACCATCCTGATCTTCGGTCTCGCCGCGGGGGCCGTCGTCGCCCTGCCGATGAACCTGATGATGATCTTCGGCCAGCCGGGCCACGGCAGCCATTCGATGGTCACCGGCTATCTGGTGATGCTGCTGGCGCTCAGCCTGACCTTTGTCGGCGTAAAGCGCCATCGCGACCGCGCCCTTGGCGGGGTGATCCGCTTCCTGCCGGCGCTGCTGATGGGCCTCGGAATCAGCGTCGTGGCCAGTGTGATCTATGCGCTGGCCTGGGAGATCACGCTGCACGCGACCCACTTCGCCTTCATCGACGACTACAGCCGGGCGATGATCGCGGCGGCCCGGGCCAAGGGCGCCTCGGCCGAAAAGCTGGCAAGCCTTTCGGCCGAGATGGAGACCTTCCGCGCGCAGTACGCCAACCCGCTGTTCCGGCTGCCGATGACCTTCGTCGAGATCTTCCCGGTCGGGGTGCTGGTGTCCTTCGTCACGGCCGGCCTGCTGCGCAACAGCCGCTTCCTGCCGATGAAGCTGACGCCGGCCTGACGACCCGCGTCTCCCGGCCCCTGCCCTCCAGGCTGAACGGCTGGGCATAGGCCGCCGCCGCCGCCCGGGTGAGGACCTCGAGCTGGTCGAACAGCGCGGGGTCCTCGACCTTGAAGTTGAAGCAGCTCTTGCCCTGCATGCGCGTCTTCAGCTCGGGCGGAATGGTCGCCGCCAGCGCGGCGTGGCTGTAGACCGGCATCAGGTGATAGCTGACGTAGTTCTTCATTCGCTGAACGCCCCCGAACCACATCGGCTGGCCCGGCATGCGGGGGTTGTCCCAACCCGCCAGAAGATGGACGCCCCGGTCGCCGGCGGCCTTGACCGTCATGTCCGGCGCCGCCCGCACCATCAGGGCGGTCAGGGCCCTGGCCACGCTGTCGAGGTCTCCGCTCATCGCCATCTCCGTCCGCATCCAGGACGATCATAACGCATGCGCATGGACGCGGCGCGCGATCCCGGTGAAAAAGGCCGTTCGGATTTCCGGGGACCCCGCATGAATCGCCTGTTCACCCTCCTGATCGTCGCCGCCATGGTCGGCGGCATCGCCGTCGGCGCCTGGTGCAACCAGCATTTCCAGGACCCCGCCCAGATCAAGGAGATCGTCGGCTGGTTCAAGGTCGTCACCGACGTGTTCCTGCGCCTGATCAAGATGATCATCGCGCCGCTGGTGTTCTCGACCCTGGTCGCCGGCATCGCCCACATGGGCGACGCGGGCAGCGTCGGCCGTGTCGGGGCCAAGACGATGCTCTGGTTCGTGTCAGCGTCGCTGGTTTCGCTGCTGCTCGGCCTGGCCATGGTCCACCTGCTGCAGCCGGGCGTCGGCCTGACCCTGCCGGTTCCGGACGCCGCGGCGGCCACGGTCGACACGGCCAAGTTCACGCTGCAGGAGTTCATCACCCACGTCTTCCCGAAGTCGATCTTCGAGGCGATGGCCAACAACGAGATCCTGCAGATCGTCGTCTTCTCGATCTTCATCGGGGTGGCGGTCGCCAGCCTCGACGACAAGGCCCCGCAGATCCTGACACTGGTCGAGCAGCTCGCCGCCATCATGCTCAAGGTGACCGGCTATGTGATGCGGCTGGCCCCGCTGGCCATCTTCGCCGCCCTCGCCGCGACGGTGACCCAGTACGGCGTGGAGATCCTGACCATCTACGCCAAGTTCATCGGCGGCTTCTATCTGTCGCTGGGCGTGCTGTGGGCGACCCTGGCCCTGGCCGGGCTGCTGTTCGTCGGCCCGCGCATCTTCCGCCTGCTGGCCAGCGTCTGGCAGCCGACCCTGCTGGCGTTCGGCACCGCCAGTTCCGAAGCCGCCTATCCCCGCACGCTCGAGGCGCTGCAGAAGTTCGGCGTCAGCCGCAAGGTGGCGTCCTTCGTCCTGCCGCTCGGCTACTCGTTCAATCTGGACGGGTCGATGATGTACTGCACCTTCGCCACCCTGTTCATCGCCCAGATCTACGGCATCGAGATGAGCATCAGCCAGCAGATCACCATGCTGCTGCTGCTGATGGTAACCTCCAAGGGCATGGCCGGCGTGCCGCGCGCCTCGCTGGTCGTGATCGCCGCGACCCTGGCCTACTTCAAGCTGCCGGAGGCGGGCCTGGCCCTGATCCTCGCCGTCGACCAGGTGCTCGACATGGGCCGCTCGGCGACCAACGTGGTCGGCAACTCCGTCGCCGCCGCCGTGGTGGCCAAGTGGGAGGGCCAACTGGAGACGCCGGAGCCGGACGCCGCCAAGGCCCAGGGTTAGTTTCCAAAACGGACTTGCTTTCCGCGCGCCGGGTCTGCTCTGTCGGGGCAGACCGGCTTCGCGGGAGTTTGAGCCATGACCGACCCGATCATCGAACTCGCGCCAAGGTTCACCGAAGGCCAGAAGGACCATCTGCCGGGCATCCTCGGCATGGAATGGGAAACCGTCCAGCGCGGGCTGGTCCGCGGCCGGTTCACCATCGCGAAGCACCACATGGCCCCCAACGGCTTCCTGCACGCGGCCAGCATCATCACCCTGGCCGACAGCGCCTGCGGCTACGGCTGCGTCGCCTCGCTGCCCGAGGGGGCGAGCGGATTCACCACCATCGAGCTGAAGACCAACTTCGTCAGCACCGCCCGCGAGGGCGGGGTCGCCTGCGAGGCGACGCTGGTCCACGGCGGCCGCACGACCCAGCTTTGGGACGCCGAAGTCCGGCACGAAGACACCGGCAAGGTCATGGCCCTGTTCCGCTGCACCCAGTCCGTGCTCTGGCCGAAGGGCTGAACCGCAAACAGCCGCTTGCCTTCACGGGATCGCGTCGCTAGGTTCCGCGCCTTCGCACTCAGGGGGCTCTGGCCTCCTACACCCGGCGTATACGGAGAGGTGGCAGAGTGGTCGAATGTACCGCACTCGAAATGCGGCGTGCCTGGAAGGGCACCGTGGGTTCGAATCCCACCCTCTCCGCCATCCGCATCCCATGCCTGGTCCCGCCCCAGGGAACCCCGATCGGGTCATGACCGAAGACCGCCTGCCCGTCTGCGTCGCCGCCCTCTACCGGTTCTCGTCGTTCGACGACTGTGCGGGCCTGCGCGGCGGGCTGGAGGCGGTCTGCGCCACGCAGGGGATCAAGGGCACGCTGCTGCTGGCGCCGGAAGGCGTCAACGGCACGATCGCCGGGACGGCCGAGGGGATTGAGGCCGTGCTGGCCCACATCCGCGCCCTGCCCGGCTGCGCCGAGCTGTCGGTCAAGCTGTCCTGGGCCGAGACGATGCCGTTCTACCGGATGAAGGTCCGCCTCAAGCGCGAGATCGTCACCATGGGACAGCCGGACATCGACCCGCTGAAGGACGCCGGTTGCTATGTGGCGGCGGCCGACTGGAACGCCCTGATCGCCGACCCCGACACGCTCGTGATCGACACGCGCAACGCCTACGAGGTGAAGATCGGGACCTTCGCAGGGGCCGTGAACCCGGGGACCGCCAGCTTCCGCGAATTTCCGGGCTGGTTCCGCGCCAACCGCGAGGCCCTGCTGGCGGGCCGCACGGCGCCGAAGATCGCCATGTTCTGCACCGGCGGCATCCGCTGCGAGAAGTCGACCGCCTTCCTCAAGGCCGAGGGCCTGGAGGCGGTCTATCACCTCGACGGCGGCATTCTGAAGTATCTGGAGACGGTCCCCGAACCGGAGAGCCTGTGGCGGGGCGAGTGCTTCGTGTTCGACCAGCGGGTCGCCGTCAGCCACGGGCTGACGCCGGGGACCCATGCCCTCTGCCACGCCTGCCGCATGCCGGTGACGCCCGAGGAGCAGGCCTCGCCGCTGTATGTCGCCGGGGTCAGTTGCCCCGCCTGTCACGGCCGGCGCGACGCCGACCAGCGCGCGGGCTACGCCGAGCGTCAGCGTCAGGTCACCCTGGCCGCCGCGCGGGGGGCCGGACATCTCGGCGTCGTCCCGCCCGCGAAGACCAGCGCCGGGGACTGATCCCCCGTGCTATAGGGCGCGTCGAAAGGGCCGCCGCGGCCCCGTTTTCGCTTCAGGGAAGTCCGTTGACCCAGCCGACGTTGATCATGGGCGCTGTCGCCTACGCCCCCAAGGTGGTCACCATCTGGGAGGGGTTCAAAGCCTGGTTCGCCCAGCAGGGCTTCGCCTTCGACTACGTCCTCTATTCCAACTACGAGGCCCAGGTGGAGGCGCAGTTCGACGGCACGCTGCACCTGGCGTGGAACTCGCCGCTGGCCTGGGTGCGGGCCGACCGGATGGCGCGCAGCCGCGGCCAGTCGGTGCAGGCCGTGGCCATGCGCAACACGGACTGCAACCTGCGCTCGGTCATCGTCGTGCGGGCCGACAGCCCGATCCAGTCCGAGGCCGACCTGCGCGGCCGGACCCTGGGCGTAGGCGCGATCGACTCGCCGCAGGCCACGCTGCTGCCGCTGCACCATCTGCGGCAGGCCGGCCTGACGGGCGGCGAGGACTTCACCGTGCGCCGCTTCGACGTGCTGTCCGGCAAGCACGGCGACCACATCGGCGGCGAGCGCGACGCGGCGAAGGCGCTGATCGCCGGCGAGGTCGACGCCAGCTGCATGATCGACGGCAACCACCTGGCCTTCGGCCTCGACGGGACCCTGCCCGCCGGGGCGACGCGGATCATCGCCCGCACCGAGCCCTATGATCACTGCAACTTCACCACCAGCCCGGACGCGCCGCAGGCGGCCATCGACCGGTTCGTCGAGCTGCTGCTGTCCATGCAGTGGGACGACCCGCAGGTCCGGCCGCTGCTGGAGCTTGAGGGCCTGAAGAAGTGGAAGCCGGGTCGCACGGAGTTCTATCCGGCCCTGGCGACGGCGGTCGACGAACAGGGCTTCTATGGCCCAGACGGAAGCATTCTCCGTGCCGACTATCGATATTGAGGCCCTCGGGCTGGACGAGGGCGGCCTGCTGCTCGTCCGCCGCGCCCTGGCCGCCCTGCCGGCGGGCGAGCGCCTGTCCGTGCGCGGCCGGGCGCCGGAGTGGGACCTGCAACTGACGGCCTGGTGCCGCCAGCAAGGGCATGACGTCGAGACCCAGGTGCTGGCCGACGGCGTCCTCGAGGCGGTCGTGACGCGCGGGCCGTGGGCGGAGGGACGCTGGCGGGGCGCGCTGGACACCGGCCATTCGCGGCTGGCCGAGGGCGAGATGCCGGCCGAGACCGCCGATCCCGCCTGGGGCCTGGCCGCGCGCGGCGCGACCGTGGAGGCGGGCGGCCCCTCGATCGGCTTCGGCCTCAGCCGGCGCGACGACCTGTGGGCCGCCACGGCCGGCGACCTCTACCGCCAGGCCGCCGCCGCCCAGTGGGACCCGGAGACGGCGATCGACTGGGCCGCGCCGTTCGACCTGCCCCCCGCCATCGAGGCGGCCGTGGCCCAGGTGATGACCTATCTGATCGAGAACGAGAACGCCGCGCTTGTGGTCCCGGCCCGGCATCTCGGCCAGGTCCATCCGCAGTACCGCGAGGTGCAGCAGGTGCTGGCGCTGCAGTGCGCCGACGAGGCCCGCCACATCGAGGTGTTCACCCGCCGGCTCGGCCTGCGCGGGCAGGCGCCCCGGCTGTCGACCGCCGGCGGCCAGGCGTCGCTGCACACCCTGATGCTGGCGCCGGACTTTTCGTCGGCGACCTTCCTGCTCGGCGTGCTCGGCGAGGGCAGCTTCATCACCCTGCTGACCTTCCTGCAGAACCATGCGCCGGACCCGGTCACGCGGCAGATCTGCCGCCTCACCGCCCGGGACGAGGCCCGCCACGTGGCCTTCGCCATGGCCCATCTGGAGCACCGGCTGGCGGTGCAGCCTGACTACCAGACGCGCCTGCAGAACGCCGTCGAGCAGCGGCACGACGAACTGGCCGACACAGCCGGCCTCAATGAGGAGGTGTTCGACGCCCTGGTGCTGCTGGCGGCCGGGGACCTCAATCCCGCGGCGGTGGCGCGCGGGCATCTGGCCGTGCAGCAGCTGAAGCTGGACATGGCCGCCGGCCGCCGGGCGCGGCTGCTGCGGCTGGGGTTCGCGCCGGCCGAGGCCCAGCGCCTCGCCGACCTGCACACCCGCAACTTCATGTAGCCTGCCGGGTCAGGCCTTGGCGGACGCTTCCCAGGCCTCGAGCTCGGCCAGTACATCGTCAGTGTCCTGACCGATGCGCGGCGGGTCGCGGCGGATGCTGGCCGGGGTCTTCGAGAAACGCAGGCCGGGCTTCATCGCGCGATAGGCGCCTTCCCCCTCCAGCGTCCGCTCCTCGAACAGGGTCTGGCTGAGCTGGGCGTCCTCGAAGATGCCCTTGGCCGTATTGGCCCGCATGACCGGGATGGAGTTCTCGGCGCCGATCGCCATCCACTCCTCCGTCGTGTGGCTGGCCGCGGCCTCGCCCATCATGGCGTAGTATTCGGCGACCTTCTCGCGACCGCTGGTCTTGGAGGTCATGCGCTCGCTCTCATAGGCGCCGGGCAGGCCGCCCAGCTCCATGAACTTCGCCGACTGCACGGCGTTGGCCGGATTGACCGTCAGCCAGCCGTCCCTGGTCTTCATCGGCTTGCGGTGCGGCGTGAGCGCGGTGGTGAAGCCGAAGCTGCTGGTCGGCGGAATGAAGGTCTCGCCGTAGAGGTGCTCGGCCATGAGGAAGCCGGTGAAGGACTCCAGCATCGGCACGGCCACATACTGGCCCTCGCCGGTCTGCTCCTTGTGCCGCAGGGCCGCCAGGGTGGCGATCGCCGCGAACAGGCCGCAGGTCTTGTCGGCCAGATACGACGGCAGCGGCCGCAGCTCGGCCTCCGGATCGACCAGCTGTCCCAGCCCGCAGGCGCCGCTGGCCGACTGGATCAGATCGTCGAACGCCTGCAGCCCGGCGTAGGGGCCAGCGTCGTCGTAGCCCATGGCCTCGACGTAGACGATGTCCGGCTTGATGGCCTTGACCTGCTCGTAGGAGAAGCCCAGCCGCGCCACGGCGGCGGGCCGCATGTTGTGGATGAAGACGTCGCCCGTCGCGACCAGCCGGCGCAGGGTGTCGCGGCCTTCGTCGGTCTTCAGGTCCAGGCTCACCGAGCGCTTGTTGCGGTTGAAGGCGATATAGCCGGGGCCCATCTCCTTCGACTTCGGGGCCTTGCCATTGCCGCGCTGGCGGTCGCCGGAGGGCTCCTCGACCTTGATGATGTCCGCGCCGAGATCGCCCAGCGTCTGGGTGGCGTAGGGGCCGAGGATGAACTGGGTCAGGTCGATGACCCGGACCCCGGCGAGCGGCCCGGGTCGGGCGCCCTGGGGCGTGGCTTGAACAGTCATGGTCGGACCCAATCGCGCGTGTTGGTCAAAGGCTGGTTTCGGTTCACCACTCCCGTAATCGTCATCGGGAGGCAAGACCTTCCAACGTCTGTTCGACGTCAGAGTCCGTCCGGCTGGCCCGGATAGACGTGCGCGACGCCGTCGGGATCCTCGACCCGCAGGCCATCATCCGGACCGTCGCTGAGGTAGCCCGGACCGATCGGCACCTTGCCGTGGCCATCAGGGATATCGAGGATGTAGGTCGGCTGGCAGAGGCCCGAGACGCTGCCGCGCAGGGCCCGCATCAGGGCCTGACCCTCCGCGATCGGCACGCGGAAGTGGGCCGTACCCGGAGCGAGATCGCCCTGGTGCAGATAGTAGGGCTTGATCCGAGTCTCTACGAACGCCCGCATCAGCGTGGCGAGGGTCGCGGCGTCATCGTTCACCCCGCGCAGCAGCACCGTCTGGCTGAGCATCGGCAGGCCGGCGTCGATGATCCTCGCGCAGGCCGCCCGGGCGGCGGGCGTCAGCTCGCGCGGATGGTTGGCGTGCAGCGCGACATAGACGGCCCTGGTCGAGCTCTTCAGCGCGGCGACCAGCTCGTCGGTGATGGTCTCCGGCGCGACCACGGGCACGCGGGTGTGGAAGCGGATGACCTTCACATGATCGATCGCCTCCAGCCGGGCCATGACCTCGCGCAGCCGGCGGGGCGAGAGCACCAGCGGGTCGCCGCCGGTCAGGATCACCTCCCAGATGGCCGGGGTGGCGGCGATGTAGGCCAGGGCCGCGTCGAGCTGCGTGGGGGTCAGGGTCCCCGCCCCGTCCGGCCCCACGACTTCGCGGCGGAAGCAGAAGCGGCAGTAGACGGCGCAGGTGTGGGTCAGCTTGAGCAGCGCCCGATCTGGGTAGCGGTGGACGATCCCCTCGACCGGACTGTGGGTCTCGTCGCCCACGGGGTCCGCCGACTCGATCGGCAGGACGTCGAGTTCGTCCGGACCCGGAATGAACTGGCGGGCGATCGGGTCGGCCGCGTCGGCGGCGTCGATCAGCGCCGTCATCGCCGGTGTGACGGCCACGGCGTAGCGGGCGGCGACCGCCTCCAGCGCCGGCAGACGGTCGGCGGACAGCAGACCGGCGCCGGCCAGGTCATCAAGCGTGCGCAGGGTGCGGCTTTCGCTCATGACGCCACCGGAACCCAGAGCACCTGCTCGATGCGGTTGGCGCCGGCCGCCAGCATCACCAGCCGGTCGAAGCCGAGGGCCGAGCCCGAGGCGTTGGGCATCAACTCCAGCGCCGCCAGGAAATCCTCGTCGAGCGGATAGCGTTCTCCATAGACCCGGGCCTTCTCGTCCATCTCGGCCTCGAAACGACGGCGCTGCTCGGCCGCGTCGGTCAGCTCGCCGAAGGCGTTGGCCAGCTCGACACCGCAGGCATAGAGCTCGAACCGCTCGGCCACGCGCGGGTCGTGCGCCGTCGGCCGCGCCAGCGCCGCCTCGGCGGTCGGGTATTCGCACAGGATGACGGCCCGGCCAGCGCCGAGGTTGGGCTCGACCTTCTCGACCATCACCCGGCTGAACACGTCGGCCCAGGTGTCGTCGTCGGCGACGCGAATGCCGGCGGCGCTGGTCGCCGACGCAAGCGCGTCGCGGTCGGTGGCTCCGTCGGCGGCAAGGCTGGCGAGCAAATCGACGCCGGCGAACCGCTCAAAGGCCTGGGCCACCGTGATCCGCTCTGGCGTCGCGAACGGATCGACCTCCAGGCCGCGGAAGCGGAACCGCGTGGTCCCGGCGGTCTCCGCCGCCAGGGCCAGGATCGCCGCGCAGTCGTCCATCAGGGTCTCGTAGGGCGCGCCGGTCCGGTACCACTCCAGCATGGTGAACTCGGGATGATGCAGCGGACCGCGCTCGCGGTTGCGCCAGACCCGGGCGAATTCGAAGATCTTCTCTTCCCCCGCCGCCAGCAGCTTCTTGCAGGCGAACTCGGGCGAGGTGTGCAGATAGAAGGGCCGCCGACCGCCGGCCAGATCGAGCGCTTCGGTGGCGAAGGCGTGCAGGTGCGCCTCGTTGCCGGGCGAGACCTGCAGGCAGGCGGCCTCGGTCTCGACGAAGCCCTGATCCTCGAACGCCCGCCGCAGCGCCGCCTTGATCCGGTTGCGGATCAGCAGGAACGGCCGCCGGTCGGCGTGGACGTCCGGTCTCCACCAGGGGGTTGCAAGCGGGCTGTTCAAGGTCGGGACTTCCGGATCAGGCGACGCCGTCGGCAGGGCCGAAGACGGGAAGAAGCGAGAATTGCTGGCGATTTTGGCTCGGGACGCTATGGAGCGGGGGAACCTATTCTTCCAGCACAATTGTGAGCGCCCCGACAGGCCGCCACATACACCAGGGACGCATCACGTGAAGGTTGCCGCCAGTTCGCTCCGCAAAGGCGCCGTCGTTGAACTCGACGACAAGCTCTATGTCGTCCTCACCGTCGACAACATCCACCCCGGCAAGGGCACGCCGGTGACCCAGCTCAACATGCGCCGCATCTCCGACGGCGTGAAGGTCGCCGAGCGCTACCGCACCACCGAGGTGGTCGAACGCGCCATCGTCGACCAGCGCGAGCACACCTTCCTCTACAAGGACGCTGAAGGGTTCCACTTCATGAACCCGGAAACCTACGAGCAGTACGTCGGCACGGAAGACGTGATCGGCGACGCCGCCGCCTATCTGCAGGACGGCATGTCCGTCTCGCTGTCGATCTACAACCAGACCCCGATCGCCATCGAACTGCCGCGCACGGCCACGCTCGAGATCGTCGACACCGAGCCGTCGATGAAGGGCCAGACGGCCTCCTCGTCCTACAAGCCCGCCCTGCTGTCGAACGGCGTCAAGACGATGGTCCCGCCCTACATCGCCGTCGGCACGCGCATCGTCGTTCTGACCGAGGACGGCTCCTACCTGGAACGCGCCAAGGACTGAGCCTGACGCGCCTGTGACCGCGCCTTGAGCGACATCAAGGCGCGGGTCCCCATTTTCGGGGCTATGATCAGATCAGGCGTCGAGCCCCGTCGGCGCGGTCAGAGGACGTCCGGCGCGGGCCGGGCGGCAGGCGCATGAACAGGCTCAAGGACAAGGTCGCCGTCATCACGGGCGCCGCGCTCGGGATCGGCCGCGCCGCGGCGATCCGTATGGCCGACGAAGGCGCCGCCGTGGCGGTGCTCGACATCATCGACGCGGAGGGCGAGGCCCTGGCGCTGGAAATCTGCGACCGCGGCGGGCAGGCCCGCTACTGGCATTGCGATGTCTCGAGCGAGGCGGAGGTCGCCCGGGTCATGACCGAGATCGCCGCCCACTTCGGCCGCATCGACGTGCTGGTGAACAACGCCGGCATTTCCGGGGCCAGCAAGCCGACGCACGAGATCACCGAGGCCGAGTGGGACCTGGTTCAGGGGATCAACGTCAAGGGCGTGTTCTTCTGCACCAAGCACGCCATCCCGCACCTGAAGGCGGCCGGCGGCGGCAGCATCATCAACCTGTCCTCGATCTACGGCCTCGTCGGCGCCGCCGACGCGCCGCCCTACCACGCGTCCAAGGGCGCGGTGCGGCTGATGTCCAAGACCGACGCGATGATCTACGCGCCGGACAGGATCCGTGTGAACTCGATCCATCCCGGCTTCATCTGGACGCCGATGGTCGCGCACTTCCTCGAGGACCAGCCGGATGTCGATGAGGCCCGGCAGGGGGTCGCCGCGCTGCATCCGCTCGGCCACATGGGCGAGCCGGACGACATCGCCTGGGGCGTGGTCTATCTTGCCTCCGACGAGTCCAAATTCGTCACCGGATCCGAACTGGTGATCGATGGCGGCTATACCGCCCACTGACGGAGCGATCGCATGACCCGCATCCTCGTGGTCAACGGCCATCCCGATCCCGCGCAGACCCACCTGTGCGCGGCGCTGGCCGACGCCTATGTGAAAGGCGCGACCGAGGCCGGGCATGAGGTCAGCCGGCTGGACATCGGCGCGCTCGACTTTCCGCTGGTCCGGTCGCTGGAGGACTACAAGAGCTCGGTCATCGCGCCGGACATCCAGCGGGCGCAAGACCTGATCAAGCACGCCCAGCATCTGGTGTTCGTGTTTCCGATCTGGTTCGGCTCGCCGCCGGCGCTGCTGAAGGGCTTCTTCGAACAGCTGCTGCGCACCGGCTACTCGCTGAGCTCGCCGCAGGCGGCCATGTCGAGCATCCTGACGGGCAAGTCGGCGCGACTGATCGTGCCCATGGGCATGCCGACCCCGCTGTTCCGCTTCGTGCTGGGCGGCCACGGGCTGGCGGGCCTGGAGAAGGGCCTGTTCCTGGTGACCGGCGTCAGTCCCGTGCGGCGAACCCTGCTGGGCGGATCGGTCGACGCCGATCCCGCGCGGCGGGCCAACTGGCTGGCGACGGCGGAGTCACTCGGCCGGCGCGGCGCCTGACCCGGCCCGCGCGCCTCATTCGACATCCCGGAGCCTGGTCATGAAACACGCCGTCATCCTCGCACATCCCAAGGCCGACAGCTTCAACGCCGCGATCGCCCAGGCCTGCGTGAAGACGCTCAAGGGGCTGGGACACCAGGCGATCCTGCGCGACCTCTACGCCATGGACTTCGATCCCCGGCTGCAGGCCGACGAGATTCCGGCCGCGACGGCTTTCGCTCCCCGGCCGGACGTTGTCGCCGAGCGGGCGCTGCTGTCGGACGTGGACAGCTTCATCTTCGTCTATCCATTCTGGTTCAACGCGCCGCCGGCGACGCTCAAGGGCTATGTCGACCGTGTGATGAGCATGGGCTTCGGCTATGCGCCTGGCGCCGGCGGTTCCAGCCCGCTGCTGACGGGCAAGAGCCTCCTGTCCATCTCCACCTCGGGCGCCCCAGACCACTGGGTTCGGTCGACGGGCGCGCTGGACGGCCTGGTGAAGGCGTTCGACGAGCATCTGGCCGGGGTCTTCGGCCTGACGGTGGCGGGCCACCGCCATTTCGGCGGCATCCACACCCTGCTGGCCGATCCGGCGGCCGACGCCATCCTCAAGGACGTGGCCGCCCTGCTGCGGGAAACCTTTCCGAAGGGCGCCGGCCGAAAGGGCTAGTGCGACAGGAGCAGCGGAACCGGCGGTCTGGCCAACAGGTCGTGGCTGACGCCGCCAAGCACGAACTCCGACAGGCGAGGCCGGCCGTAGAGCCCCATCACCAGCAGATCAGCGCCGAGGGCGGCCACCTGCCGGCGGATGATGTCGGCCGCGGAGGCGTCCTCGCTGCGGTCGACGATGATGTTGGGCTTGCAGCCGTGGCGTTCGAGGTGACGTTGCAGCAGCCCTTCGGGCCCGCCCTCGCCTTCGTGGGCCACGATCAGCACATGGACTTCCCTGGCCTCGGCCAGCAGCGGCCAGGCGTCATGCAGCGCCCGCGCCGACTCCCGCGTGCCCTTCCAGGCGACGAGGACCCGTTCCGCGGAGCCCGCGACGGGGCCGG
>CANJYY010000024.1 GCA_947479185.1 Caulobacteraceae bacterium | reverse complement strand
GGCTGCGATCTGCGGGAGGCGGACCTGCGGGGCGCCGACCTGAGCCAGGCCGACCTGCGGGGCGCCTGCCTGCGCGGCGCGAACCTCGCCGGCGCGAACCTCGCCGGCTGCGACCTGCGCGAGGGTCAGATCGCCCTGCAGGGCCATGGCCAGGGCTTCCATATTCTCAGGCATGAGCGGAAGGCCGGCGAACTGGACTATGCGGTGCTCCAGGGCGCCAACCTCTCCGGGGCCCAGATGACCGGCGTCCACGCCATCGCCGCCGATTTTACCGAGGCAGACCTGTCCGGCGCCTGCCTGAACGGGGCCAAGCTGGTCAACGCGGTGCTCGACGGCGCCAACCTGACCGACGCCCAGGTGTTCCAGGCCGACTTCGCCGGCGCGCGCATGAAGGACGCCGTCGTGACCGGCGTTCGTCTCGATGACGCCAGCTTCGAGCGCGTCGACCTGAGCGAGGTGCTGCGGGCCCCGCCGCCGATCGTCTATGTCGACGACCGGCCGCTGGGCGACCTGCTCACCGAGCACGAGCTGTACTGCAAGTCGGGCGGCGCGAGCGGCGCGGTGATGAAGGTCTCGCGCGTCGACTTCCGGCCGTTGCGCCAGATGCGTCGCCGCATGCTGACCGGCATGTCGGCGCTCCGTTCGGTGTTCTTCGGCCTGAACATGGAAGGCGCCGAGCTGCAGGGCTGTGACCTCAGCGGCTCGGACCTGCGCGGCGTCAATCTGCGCGAGGCGGACCTGCGCGGCGCCAAGCTGGTCGGGGCCAAGCTGAACAAGGCTGATCTGCGCGGCGCCAGGCTGGGCCCGCTGATGATCTCGGAGGGCCGCTTCGTCCGCACCGACCTGACGCGGGCCGTGCTGAAGGGCGCCGACCTGCGCGACTGCCATGCCCGCCGCGCGCGCTTCCTGGAAGCCGACCTGACGGGCGTCCATTTCGAGGGCGCCGACCTGACCGAGGCCGAGCTGGAGACGTAGGGGACACGTACCTTCGGTACATGTCCCCAGCGGTTCAGAGTCCCTTGCGGAGCGGCAGCAGGTCGGGGAACACCGGCTCGCGGCCTTCCTGTTTGGCGGCGAAGGTTTCGGCCATGTGCGGTCCGGCGAACATGCCGACCTGCCACAGGGCGATGTAGTCCAGCGCGTCCTTGATGGTGTGGTCGCGGGCGTAGTTGATCATCACCTTGCTGCCGGTCACGGCCAGCGGCGACTTGGACGCGATCTCGCGGGCGGTGGCCAGGGCGTGGGCGACGACGTCCTCGTGCGTTTCGAAGACGTCGTTGACCAGGCCGATCTCCTTCGCGCGCTGGGCGGGCAGGCGGCGGCCGGTGTAGGCCAGCTCACGCACCCAGCCCTCGGGGATCAGCTTGCACAGGCGCGGGAAGGTGCCGACATCGGCGGTCATGCCGATATTGATTTCCATGATGGTGAAGAAGGCGTCTGCCGTGCAGTAGCGGATGTCGCAGGCGCTGGTGAAATCCACCGCCCCGCCGATGCAGCCGCCGTGGATGGCGGCGATCACTGGCATGCGCGCCTCGTCGAGGCAGGAGAAGGTGTCCTGCAGGGTATGGACATGCTTGCGGAAGCTCTCGCCGGCCACGTGGCGGTCGGTCTGGCCGCCGTTCTCGCCGACGTTGGCGAACACCGACAGGTCCATGCCGGCGCAGAAGTGCTTGCCGGTCGAGGAGATGACGATGCAGCGCGCGCGGGCGTTGTCGTTGATGTCCCGGACGATCGCCGGCAGCTCGGCCCAGAACGCCTTGTTCATGGTGTTCATGGCTTCAGGGCGTTTCATCTGCAGATGGGCGACCCCGTCCTCGATGGAGACGTTGAAGCAGGTCCAGGCGGCGGTGTCGGTGGTGTGGGCGTTCATCGGTGCAGTCCTCGCAGGTATTGACACATTCTCGTGAGATGACGTGGGGAAAGCCAACCCCGGACGTATTACACCCCAAGCCGGGGATAAACTCCGTCCAGGGACGTCTGACATTCAACGGGAGACTATCATGCGCATAGCCATTACCGCCTCCATCGCCCTTCTGGCCCTGGCCGCCGCGCCGGGCGTCGCCAGCGCCGGCGTGTTCAGCTGCGACTCGGCCGGCGGCAAGCAGGAGGGCGGGGCCGTCATCGGCGCCATCATCGGCGGCGTCATCGGCAACCAGGTCGCCAAGGGTGAGCGCGGCGCGGGAACGGTCGTGGGCGCCGGCATCGGCGCGGCCATCGGCTCGTCGATCGGCTGCCGGATGCAGGAAGAGGACCAGCGCCGCGCCGAAGCGGCGATGGACGAGACCCTCGCCACCGGTCGCCCGACCAGCTGGCGCAACCCCAACTCCGGCGCCTATGGCGAGATCCGCATGCTGCCGGCGGGCAACAGCGGGTCCTGGTACGCGCCGGGCACGGTCAACATTCGCGCCACGCCCTCGACGCGCGGCGGGGTGATCGGCCAGTTCATCGGCGGTGAGTCGTTCGGCGGCAGCGTCTACAATTCCAGCTGGCTCAAGGTCGACGGCGGCTATGTCTCGCGTTCGGTGGTTCGCCCGGCGCCGCGCCAGGACGGCTGCCAGATGCTGGAGCAGACCGCCTACACCAAGAAATACGGCCGCCAGACCGAACGCTACCGCGCCTGTCGCAAGCCGGGCGGCGCCTGGGACGTCAACAGGATCTGACGTCTATCGACTGACGCCGGGTCAGCAGGCTTGGCAGGCGGGGATGACCATCCCCGCCTCGCCTTTCCCCGCCGCCCGCCGCCGCGCCATCGCGGCGCCGCAGGGGACCATCGCCGGCTACGAGTTCGGCCCGGCCGACCGGCCGCTCGACGTCCTCTTCCTCCATGCCAACGGCTTCAACGCCGGGACCTACGCCGACATCCTGTCGCCGCTGGCCGACCGGCTGCGCATTCTCGCGGTCGACCTGCGCGGGCACGGTCGCACGACCCTGCCGGCCGATCCGGACGGGCACGACGCCTGGATGGTGTTCCGCGATGACCTGCTGACCCTGCTCGACGCGCTCGGCGAGACGCCGACCGTGTTGTCCGGTCATTCGATGGGCGGCACCGTCAGCCTGCATGCGGCGTCCGTGCGCGCCGACGCCGCACGCCGCCTGGTGCTGTTCGATCCCGTGGTGGTGACGCCCGAGCGGGTGGCCGCCGCCGGCCCGGACGGCATGAAGACCTCGCCGCTGGCCATGGGCGCCCGTCGCCGTCGGTCCAGCTTTCCCGGCCGCGAGGAGGCCTTCCAGGCCTACAGCGGGCGCGGCGCCTTCCGAAGCTGGTCCGAGGCCGACCTGCGCGACTACCTGGTCGATGGTCTGATCGAGGGCGACGACGGCCAGGTCCACCTGTCCTGCCGCCCGGACTGGGAAGCCGCCAACTTCAGCGCCGATCACCATGACCCCGTCGGCGCCTTCATCCGCGCGCGCCAGCCGATCCGCATCCTCAAGGCCGAGGTCGGCTCGACCTGCGGGATCGAGGGCTACGAGGAGCAGGTGCTCGGCGACGGCCATGTGCGGATGGAGCTCATCCCCGGCACAAGCCACTTCCTGCCGATGGAACGCCCGGAGCTCGTGCGCGCCGCGCTGCTCGAGGCGGCGCTGGCCTAGGGTGCGTCCTTCGACACGCCGCTTCGCGGCTGCTCAGGATGACGTAGATCTTTGCACGTCATGGTGAGCAGCGCCCGTAGGGCGCGTGTCGAACCACGCAGGCTGCTACAGCGCCAGCCCGGCCTTCGCGTGCTTCATCAGTTCGGCCCGCGCCGCGTCGCTGATCGGCACGATCTTGCGGGCGTCGAGGTCGAAGGTCACCGCCACGGCCTCGGACACGCCCCAGGGCCTGCCGCTCTGCGGGTCGATCATCCAGTGGATCATCCGCTTGGTGCGGGTGTCGGCGTCCTTCAGGCCGGAGCGGATCTCGAACCGGTCGCCGGCGCGCGGCCAGTCCAGATGGATCAGCCGGTATTCCAGCACCGCGCCGCCGACACGCTGGGGCTTTTCCGCCGCCCCGCCGACCACCGCCTCGCGGAAGCTGCGGATCAGGCGCGGAATGCCGTCCGACACCCGGCCGATGAACAGCTCCGGCCGCATCCGGCCATAAAGGTCGCAGTCGGCCGGCGCGATGGCGCCCTGGGCGATGCGCACCAGGTCGAGATCGTCGGCCCGCGCCAGACTCGCCGTGGACTCCACCGGTCCGAGCGACACGCTGCGGGCGGCCGCCTGGTCGGGCAGGTCGATCGTCAGGCCCTCGGCCAGGGCCCGCGTGCCGGCGGTCCAGGGGAAGGCGCGGCCCTCGGCCGGGGTCACATGGGCGACGACGGTCTGGAAACTGGCGGCCAGGGCTCCGGAGTCCGAATGCCACAGCAGCATCAGCACCCGCGCGGTGTCCTCGCCCATCTCCAGCACGCCGCCGGTCATGTGCAGGGCGACGCCGGCGTGGGCCTCCTTGAGGAAACGGATGTGCTGCTCGCGGATCATCAATGTCGAGCCGGCCTGCGCCGCGAAGGCGTGCGGCAGGCCCAGCGCCGCCGCCAGACCGACCAGCGCCTCGACGGCCCGGGTGACGTAGAAGCGCACATTCATGTGCCCCATCTCGTCGCATTCCCAGGTGTTGACGCCGCCGCGCCAGATCTCGATGCCGTCGGTCATGTGGTTCAGGCCCGGCAGTCGCTGCAGAGGCCGTGCGCCTCGACCATCAGGGCGGTCAGCCGGAAACCCTGGGCGCCGGCCAGGCGTTCGATCTCGCTGACCCCGGACGGCGCGATTTCGCGCGTGGCGCCGCAGCAGTCGCAGATCAGGAAGGCCGCCGCGTGGCCCTCGCCGCCGCCGCCGCAGGCGATGAAGGCGTTCAGGCTTTCGATGCGATGAGCGAGGCCCTGCTTCGACAGGAAGTCGAGCGCCCGGTAGACGGTCGGCGGCTTGGCTGGCGCGCCGTCCTGGCCGAAGGCCGCGATCAGGTCATAGGCCTTCACCGGCTGTCCCGCCTCGAGCAGCATCTGCAGCACCCGCCGGCGCGGCGCGGTCATGCGCTGTCCGGCGGCTTCGCAGCGCGCCTCCGCCGCCGCCAGATCGCGCGACAGGGCGTCGCCGGTCAGGCCGTGGGCGGCATGGTCGTGGTCACAGGCGTGCGAATGGGCCATCGGATGAGAGGTAGAGAGCCGCGCGGCCAAGGGCAAGCGAAGGCTAGGGCAGGGGTGTGGCCATGGCGGCCGCTTCCGCGTCGCAGCCCGTGGCCGGCCGGCCCGTCCGCAGCACGGTCTCAAGCTCGCGCCGGGCGTCGTCCAGGTCGGCGCGAAAGGCCGGCGAGCCGTGCAGCACCGCAACCAGCGCCTCGGCGTTGGTGCGACCGGCGGCGACGGAGCTGGCGTTGTGCACGCCGCAGACCAGCCGGCTCTCGCCGAACGCGCGGCTGCGCGCCAGGATGGCGCTGGCCCGGTCCGGGATCAGTTCGGCCATCACCAGTCCGACCGACCAGCCCCAGGTGGCGTGGCCGGACGGATAGTCGGGGCTGCGCGCCAGCCCGGCTGTGGGTTTGGTGCAGATCGGGCCGGCGTCGACCAGATAGGGCCGCGGCCGGTCCCAGGCCTTCTTCGGCCGGCTGACCGCGCGGCTGACGTCCGGGGCCATCTTCAGCAACAGTCCGCGCAGGGCGGGCAGGTCCCGCGCCCGCAGCTGAACGCCCGCGGCGCAGCTCAGGTCGCCGAGGATGCGGGTTTCGGACAGGTCGTTGATCGCCATGCCCCAGCGCGGCCCGCCCTGAAGGGCCCGGCTCGACAGGAAGATGGCGCGGTCGGTCTCCGCCACCGGCGAGCCCGGCGCCGGGGCCGGCGGCAGGATGGCCAGGGTGTCGGGCCCGGCCGCGCCGAGATAGCCCTTCCACGGCAGTCCCGCCGAGGCGGCCCCGGCGACCGCGAGGCCGCAGGCGATCGCCGTCGCGAGGGCGAGCGGCCGGATCCCTGTTCTTGAGACGGACCGGGTCAGGACTTCGGACTCGTCCAGCTCAGCACCACGGCGGTGCCGGCCTTTTCGGTGGTGGCGATCACCTGCATGGACCGCTGGTTCGCCGCGTCGGTCGCCGCGTACATCAGGCCGACGCCGATATTGGCGTCCGCGCTGGTGGCGAAACCGGCGGCGGCGGCCTTCGGCTTGTAGAAGTCGATCACCGCCTGCGGCGCGGCAGCGGTCAGATAGGTGACCGAGCCCACCTGGTGGCCGTTGGTCGTGGTGGTGGTGGTCGCTTTCAGCGTCGCGCCCGGATAGAGCGGCGCGAAGTCGGGCGTCCTGGCCCCGACAGGCGGCGCCGGCGGCGCGCCGGGCGCGTCACCCGGGGGCGGCGGTTGAGGGGCGGCGGCCTGAATGCTCACCGTCCGGCCGTCGCGCGTGCTCACGCCGTAGCCCTCGCCCGTGGTCGTGACCGTGGTCGCCTCTTCCTTCTTGCCGCAGCCGGCGAGCGTCACGGCGGCGACGGCCGTGGCGATGATCACGAAACGCAAGGCAGGGCCCCCAAAGAAAAACCGCGCGAAGCGGCAAGCCTCGCGCGGTCCTTCAGTCGTGGCAATAGGCCTGCTGTCAGGCGAACAGCTTCTGCCAGCGCGGCTTGACCCGGTTCTTCCAGGCGCCGCGGTGATAGGCGTCCGAACCGATCAGCGGCACCACCGTGGTGGCCTCGGCGAAGACCATCTGCTCGTGGGTGGTCTGCACCTTGCCCCAGCTGGCCGCTTCCTTGAGCGTCGAGGACGAGCAGGCGCCGTCACGCACGTCGGCGACGGTGATCTGCACGGCGTAGCGGTGCATCTCGGCCTCGATGCCGAGGATCTCGGCGCAGACGACGGTGTCCTGAGCGAAGTTCTTCGGCACGCCGCCGCCGACCATGAACAGGCCGGTCACGCCGGCGGCGATCTTGATGTCGGTCAGTTCGCGGAAGTCGGCCACGGCGTCGATCATGACGTAGGGCTGCTTCGCCGCGATGCGTTCCTTCTGGTGCTTGACCAGGCCGAAGCCCGCCGAGCTGTCGACGAAGGCCGGGCAGAAGATCGGCACGCCTTCTTCATAGGCGGTCTGGATCAGCGAGCCGGGCTTCTTGGCGTTGCCCTCGGCCAGCCACTTGCCCATCTCCCAGATGAACTCGCGCGAGGAATAGGCGCGCGGCTCGAGGCGGTTGCAGATTTCCAGGATCGTGTGATCGCAGTTCTGCAGCTCTTCCTCGTCGATGTAGGTATCGTAGATGCGGTCGATGTAGTTGTCGCGCAGCACGTTGTCGTCGACCGGGCCGGCGGCCTGGTAGTGCTTGAAGCCGAGGGCCTCGAAGAAATCCATGTCGACGATCGAGGCGCCGGTGGCGACGATGGCGTCGACCATGCCGAACTTTACCATGTCGCGGTAGACGTGCATGCAGCCGCCGGCGCTGGTCGATCCGGCGAGGATCAGCCAGGGCGAGCAGGCCTTGTCTTCCAGGGCCATGTTGAAGATGTCGGCGGCGCGCGCGGTGTCACGCGAGCTGAAGCTCATCTTGCGCATCGCATCGACGATCGGACGGGCGTCGAAGCTGGTGATGTCGATGTGCTCGACCACGTTGGCGAGCAGCTGGGCTTTGGTGTTCGAAACGGGAGCGTTCATCGCTTTGGTTTCCCCAAGGTTTGAGCGCCCGTCGGAATTCTGACTCACACCCGGACGGAGCGACGGATGGGAGAAACGGCGTTGCGTCCTTCGAGACGCCCGCTGGCGCGGGCTCCTCAGGATGACGAACGTGGGTGCGTCCCACTGGGTTTCGTCATGGTGAGGAGCGCCGCGAAGCGACGCGTCTCGAACCACGCAGAATGGTCTTGCAGGCTACTTCTTCCGCTTCCTCTGGCCCGCCTTGCCCTTCGGGCGTGACAGCCGCACGACATTGGTGCTTTCCGCCGTGCGCGGCACGGGGATCGAGCGACGGGCGAGGCCGAACATCGAGGCCATCGGCGCGTCGTCGTCCACGGCCACCGTCTCGACGGCGCCGAAGCCGTTGAAGCGGGTGGACATGGCCACGCCATAGGCGCCCAGCATGCCGATCTCGACGAAGTCGCCTTCCTGCACATCCTCGGGCAGCCAGAAGGGGCCCGGCATGTGGTCGATGGAATCGCAGGTCGGACCGTAGAACTGGAACGGCTTGAGATTGCCTTCCAGCTCACGGGCCTCGGCCCCGCCGCGATAGCCCTTCACCGGGAAAGGCCACTTGGCGTGCGCGGCATCGAACAGCGAGCCATAGGCGCCGTCGTTCAGATACAGGGCGTCGCCCTTGCGCAGCTCGACGCGGGTCAGCAGCGAGGTCGATTCGGCGACCAGCGCCCGGCCGGGTTCGCACCACAGCTGGGTCGTCTCCGATACCGGCATCTCGTTGAAGCCGCGGTCGATGGCGGCGATGTAGTCGCTCATGTCCGGCGGGATCATGCCCGGATAAACCGACGGGAAGCCGCCGCCGATGTCGATGACATCGGCGAACACGCCGGCCCGCACCAGCGCCCGGCCCGTCTGGGCCATGGCCGCCTGGAAGGCGGTCGGACGCATGCACTGGCTGCCGACATGGAACGACACGCCCATCATGTCCTGGGTCGCGCGACGCGCGGCCAGCATCAGGGACGGCGCCTTGAAGCTGTCGACGCCGAACTTGCCGGAGAGAGAGTAGGCCGCGCCCTCGGTGGTCACGCCCATGCGGACGATCAGGTTGAGGTCCCTGGCGTTGCCCGTGGCGTCGAGGATCTTGTCCAGCTCGTCCTGGGTATCGAACGAGAAGGTCCGCACGCCGTGGTCGAAGTAGGCCGCCGAAATCGAGGCGCGGCTCTTCACCGGGTGCATGAAGGCCATGCGCGATCCCGGGGCGTGCTCCGCCACCAGCTCGATCTCGGGGATCGAGGCTACGTCAAAGCCCGTAACGCCATTTTCCACGAGGGTCTTGATGACCCAGGGCGAAGGATTGGCCTTCACCGCGTAGAGGACGTCGCCCTTGAAATTCTCCTGGAACCAGCGCGCCGCTACGGCAACGGTGTCTTGACGCACAAGGGCGACAGGACATTCCGGTGACCGCTCACGGACCAGGTCCAGGGGCTTATGGTACGTGTGCAATTCACGTAACCCCCAAAGATTGTTGAACCTAGCCCGGCGTTAGCAGCGCAGATGGACACGGGGTCCGCCGGGAGCGCGCGATGTAAGGTCGCTTGATCTCGATGTAAAGAGGCTTTTGTCCCGCTCAGCGCGTGGCGGCGCCCGTAATTCCCGCAACGGAGGATGAGACGGGACTTTCCAGCCCGTCCCGTGGAAGGATATGCCTTGCCGTCACGAAACTTTCGCACGCCCCTTCCATGAGGGTCTGGCTTCTGTGTTAGGACTCTCGCCGAAAACCATGACGACAGACGCCGTCCTCTCGATCCGCTCGGTCTCGAAGACCTTTGGTTCCCGCCGCGCGCTCGACGGGGTCTCGCTTGACGTCGCCCGCGGCGAGATGGTCGCCCTGATCGGCCCTTCGGGGTCGGGCAAGTCGACCCTGCTGCGCTCGGTGGACGGTCTGCAGACCATCGACGCCGGCGAGGGGGTCATCGAGGCCTTCGGCGGCAAGGTCCAGGCCAAGGGCAAGCTCAGCGAAAAGGTGCGCGACGCGCGCATCCGCATCGGCTTCATCGCGCAGCAGTTCAATCTGGTCGGCCGCCTCAGCCTGTTCACCAATGTCGCCCTGGGCTCGCTTGGGCGGATCGGCTTCATTCAGGGTGTGCTGGGGCGCTGGCCCGCCGAAACCAAGGTCGCGGCGATGCAGGCCCTGCACCGCGTCGGCGTCTCCGACTACGCCGGTCAGCGGGCCAACACCCTGTCCGGCGGCCAGCAGCAGCGCGGCGCCATCGCCCGCGCCCTGGTGCAGAAGGCCAAGATCATTCTCGCCGACGAGCCGGTCGCCTCGCTCGACCCGGTTTCGGCCCGCAAGGTCATGGAAATCCTGCGCGAACTGAACCGCAAGGACGGGCTGACGGTCATCGTCACCCTGCACCAGGTCGACTACGCCCTGAAATACTGCGACCGCGTCGTGGCGCTGAAGGCCGGCAAGATGGTCTATGACGGCCCGGCGTCGGGTCTCAAGCGCGACAAACTCATCGATATCTACGGCCCGGAATTCGAAGACGTCTTCTGGGAAGGAGCCCCCGCATGATTCTCCGCCGCTCACTTCTGGCCCTGGGGGCCGTCGCGGCCCTGGCGCTCGCCGGCTGTGGCCCGAAGGCCGCCACGGGCGCCGCCCAGGACACGATCACCTTCTCGATCCTGTCGACGGAGTCGGCCCAGAACATGGAGTCCTACTGGACGCCCATCCTGGCCGACATGGAGAAGCAGACCGGCCTCAAGGTGAAGCCGTTCTTCTCCGGCAGCTACAGCGCCCTGATCGAGGCGATGCGCTTCAAGCAGACGGATGTGGGCTGGTTTTCCAACCAGTCGGGCCTGGAGGCCGTGCGCCGTTCAAACGGCGAGGTCTTCGCCCGCACCTTCGATCCGTCGGGCACCGACGGCTACAAGTCGGTGATCATCGTGCCGACGAACAGCAAGATCCGCACCCTGGACGACCTGTTCAAGTGCGACCGCACCCTGAACTTCGGCATGGGCGACAAGAAGTCGACCTCCGGCACCCTGGTGCCGATGGTCGAGGTCTTCCTGCCGCGCGGGGTCAAGCCCGAGAACTGCTTCAAGACCGTGCTGTCGGCCAACCACGCCGCCAACCTGTTCGCGGTGGCCAACGGCCGGCTCGACGCCTCGACCAACAACTCCACGGCCCTGCGCCTCAACAAGGATCGCGGTGAAGGCCAGGCCGACCGCGTCCGGGTGATCTGGGAATCGCCGACCCTGCCGGAAGACCCGATGGTCTGGCGCAAGGACCTCGACCCGACGATCAAGGAGAAGCTGCGGCAGTTCTTCCTGACCTACGGCCAGGGAACCGGGCCGGAAGCCGAACGTCAGCGCGCCAACATGGCCAAGCTGAGCATTGGCGGCTTCAAGCCGGCCGACCAGGCGCACCTGATCCCGGTGGAAATCTGGGAAGCGGCCGAAATCCTCGGCCAGGCCGAGGAAGCAGGCGACCCGGCCAAGATCGCCGCCGCCCGTGAAGCGCTCGCCGCCCTGAAGGCGAAGCAGGCCGCCCTGGTCGCCAAGGCCGGCGTCGCCGCGCCCGCCGCCAACTGAGACCGGTCATGACCGAGACCGCCGACCTCACGCCGCCGCGCCGTCCGCTCAGCGCGCAGCTGTTCGACATCCTGCTCTGGGGCGGGGTGGCGCTGCTGCTGATCATCAGCTTCCATCCGGCCGAGATCGACAAGTTCCCGATGCTGTTCAGCAGCGAGAGCCGGATGGGCGAGTTCGTCGGCGGCTTCTTCGCCCCCTTCCGCTTCTGGGACCCGGCCTGGGTTCCGTCCGATCTGACCGGCAAGGACTGGGCGCTCTATACCGGCAAGATGTGGCAGACGATTCAGATGGCGCTGTGGGGCACGGCCCTGGCGATCATCGTGGCCATTCCGCTGGGCCTGCTGGCGTCGAAGAACATCACCCCGTCGTGGATTCAGCAGCCGGTGCGTCGGGTGCTCGACCTGATCCGCTCGATTCCCGACCTGGTCGTCGCCCTGATCTTCATCACCGCCGTTGGCCTGGGCCCGTTCGCCGGCGTCATGGCCATGATGTTCAACACCGGCGGCGTGCTGGCCAAGCTGTTCTCCGAGGCCGTCGAGGCGATCGACAAGGGCCCGGTCGAGGGCGTCCGCGCCACCGGCGCCGGCCGCCTGCACGAGATCGTCTGGGGGGTCATTCCCCAGGTCGCCCCTCTATGGGTCAGCTATGCGCTGTACCGCTTTGAATCGAGCAGCCGGGCGGCCACCGTCCTCGGCCTGATCGGCGCGGGCGGCATCGGGCAGGTGTTGCTGGATTCCACACAGTCGTTCAAATACGACGAGACCGGCTGCATCGTGCTGGTCATTGTCGTCGCCGTGTCGGGTATCGATCTGCTGTCATCGGCGATCCGCAGCCGCCTCCTCTAGCGCCTTATACAGCAAGGGTTTTCCGCCAGGTCGGGCGCTCCGGGATCGTCCGCTGTCGGATCGATTGTCACGAAACTGACGCGTCGTTGTCGTCGAACCTTCCTCATCCTGTCGTCGGACCGTCGCGGGCCCCGCCTAGGAGTCCGCCGACCTGACGCGAGGGGCGCCGGGTGAGATCGACAAGGATCCGAAATGATGACCAAGACCTCGCTGGCCTGCGGGTCCGCTCTGGGCGCGCTCATGGCGCTGGCCCTGGTGTCGGGCGCCTCCGCGCAAGAAACCACCACCGCCTGGAAGGGCGCTCCGCAATTCTCCAACGACACCCTGACCTTCAAGGTCCGCGGTCGCGTTTACATGGACGTCGTCAGCCAGGAAGTTGACCGCGAAACCGGCGCCGACTTCAGCTCGCAAGTGAGCCGCGTCCGCACCGCCCGCCTGGGCGTTGAAGGCACCTGGAACCAGAACTGGGCCTACAAGGCCGAAGCCGCCATCTCGAGCGGCGGTGGCACGACCCAGTGGGAAGACGTGGTCCTGGAATACAAGCCCAACGACTTCAGCTCGATCATGGTCGGTAACTTCAAGACCGTCTCGCTCGAGAACATCTCCTCGTCGCGCTACATCACGTTCATGGAGCGTGGCCCGTTCAACGACATCATCGACGCCGGCCGCGTCATGAACATCTCGGGCAAGATGAACGGCGAGAACTGGACGGTCCAGGCCGCCATCTCGGGCGACTCCATCAACGCCGCCGACCCGACCGTCACCGGCACCGCCGGCGGCAGCGATCAGGTCAGCATCAACGCCCGCGCCACCTGGGCGCCGATCGTGACCGACACCCAGACGCTGCACCTCGGCATCTGGGGTCGCCAGCGCGATCGCTCCGACCAGGCCGGCTTCAACTACCAGGTCCGCAACAACACCAACTACGGCGCGCGCTACACCAGCTCGGGCGCCATCGGTGACAACGACACGATGATCGGCCTGGAAGGCCTGTTCATCAACGGTCCGTTCTCGGTCCAGGCCGAGTGGGCGAACATCGACATCGACCGCACCAACGGTCTGACGGAAACGGCCCAAGCCTACTACGTGGCCGCCAGCTGGTTCGTCACCGGTGAGAAGCGCAACATGGACGTGAAGAAGGGCGAACTCGGTCGCACGAAGATCCTGGCCCCGATGACGGCCGGCGGCTTCGGCGCGTTCGAACTGGCCGCGCGCTATGACAGCGCCGACCTGACCGACATCACGGGCGCGCCGACCACGGCCGGCGAATACACCGCCTGGACGCTGGGCGCCAACTGGTACCCCTTCCCCTACGTTCGCTTCATGGCCAACTACACCCGGTCGACGAACGACAACTTCTCCGTCGGTTCCGACGTGGACGTGGACACCCTGCAGTTCCGCGCCCAGTTCGACTTCTAGGACTATCGGACCCGCCGGAACTTCCGGCGGGTCCATCCATTTCCGGGGCGATCCTCTGGTTTCCCCGTCCCACGCCTGGAGAGTATCCAATGAAAAAGCTTCTCGGCACGGTGGCCGCCGCCGCGGTCATGACGATTGCCTCGCAAGCCCACGCCGCCCGGGACTACGTCTGGGCCGCCGGTTCCTCGACCGTCTTCCCGTTCAGCACGCGCGTCGCCGAAAACTTCGCCCGCAAGACCGCCTCCAAGGCTCCCAAGGTTGAATCCCTGGGCACCGGCGGCGGCTTCAAGATCTTCTGCGGTGGCACCGGTGAAGGTTTCCCCGACGTCGCCAACGCCTCGCGCCCGATGAAGAAGTCGGAATTCGACGCCTGCGCCGCCAAGGGCGTGAAGGACATCATCGCCCTGAAGGTCGGCCTCGACGGTATCGTCATCGCCACCGACAAGGACGGCGCTGACTACAACTTCAAGCTTGAGTACCTGTACCTCGGCCTGTCGGCCAAGGTCCTGCGCTACGGCAAGTTCGTGCCCAACCCCTACAAGGCCTGGGACGACGTCGGCACGGGCCTGCCCGGCAACCGCATCGTGGTCTACGGCCCGCCGCCCACGTCCGGGACCCGCGACGCCTGGGTCGAGCTGGCCATCGAAGCCGGCGCGCGCAAGTATCCCGTCCTCGACGAGATGCGCTCGAACAACGAAAAGGGCTTCAAGGCGCTGGTCGACCCGCTGCGCGCGGACGGCTGGATCGACGCCGGCGAGAATGACAACGCCATCGTCCAGACCCTGACCCGCACGCCGGGCTCGCTGGGCGTGTTCGGCTTCTCCTTCTACGAAGAGAACATGGACAAGGTGAAGGTCGCCAGCGTCAACGGTATCGCGCCGACCGCCGCGACGATCGCCAACGGCTCCTACCCGCTGTCGCGCTCGCTCTACATCTACGTCAAGAAGTCCAACATCGGCGTGACGCCGGGCCTGCGCGAGTTCGTCGAGGAGTTCCTCTCCGACGCCGCCTCGGGTCGCGGTGGTTACCTGCAAGGCCGTGGCCTGATCCCGCTGCCGGCCGGCGCGCACGAAGCCGGCAAGGCGTCGTTCAAGGCCGGTACGGTCCTGGCGCGTCCCGCCTCCTAAGGGTCCTCCCCGACCTGACGACTGGCGCCGCGACCCGAAAGGGTCGCGGCGTTTTTCGTTTGTGCGTCCTTCGAGCCCCGGATCCAGTCCGGGGGATCCTGAGGGATCGCTCCTCAGGATGACGTAGAGGGTT
>CANJYY010000023.1 GCA_947479185.1 Caulobacteraceae bacterium | reverse complement strand
GGGTGCTGTTCGATGTGGATGAGCCCCCTGCCAATGCTCCCCGCTTGCCGGGGAGCTGTCAGGCGGAGCCTGACTGAGGGGGCAGAACCGTCGTCTCAGGCGCAGCCCCCTCCACCACGCTGCGCGTGGGCCCCCTCCCCGGCTTCGCGGGGAGGAAGGGACGCATCTACACGCTTCTCACGAACGGCAGGCGGTAGGTCGCCGGCTTGCCGGCGCCGAGCAGGGCGTTGGCCACGGCCGGGGCGATGACCGGCGTGCCGGGCTCGCCGACGCCCGAAGGCGCGGCGCCGGACGGGACGATGTACGTCTCGACCGTCGGCGCCTCGTTCATGCGCAGCACGCGATAGCCGTCGAAGTTGGTCTGCTGCACCGCGCCGTCCTTCAGCGTGATCTCGCCGTAGAGCGCCGCCGACAGGCCGTAGCAGACGCCGCCTTCCATCTGGGCCGCGATCTGGTCGGTCGCGATGGCCGTGCCGCAGTCGACGGCCGTGACCACGCGCCGCACGCGCGGCTCCGCCCCGGAGATATCAACGTCGGCGATCTCGGCCACGACCGAGCCGAACGATTCATGCACCGCGATGCCGCGCGCCAGACCGGCCGGCGCGGGGCCGGCCTTGGCCAGCGCCAGGTCCATCACCGCCAGATGCCGCTTGGCGCCGGCGCGCGTGTAGAGCGTCCGGCGGTACTCGACGGGATCCTTGCCGGTCTTGCGGGCCAGCTGATCGATGGTGTGTTCCATGACGAAGGCCGTGTGGGTCGCGCCCACCGACCGCCACCACAGCACCGGCACGCCGACGTCGGGGAGGGCGACCTGGGCGTCCACCGCCGGCGTCGCTTTCAGATAGGGCGAACCCATCGCGCCCTCGACCGCCGAGGTGTCGACGCCCTTGGACGGCATCGGCGAGCCCTTCATCACCGTCTGGGTGACGATGCGGTGGCGCCAGACGGCCGGATAGCCGTCCTTGTCGAGGTTGATGCGCACATTGTGGTGCACGATCGGGCGGAAGTAGCCCGCCTGCATGTCGTCCTCGCGGGTCCAGACCAGCTTCACCGGACGGCCGCCCCCGACCTTTTTGGCGATCTGTACGCACTCAGCCGAATAGTCGGACTGGAAGTTGCCGCGCCGGCCGAACGAGCCGCCGGCGAACAGGGTCTCGATCTTCACCGCGCCCGGCAGGGTCCCGACGATCTTGGCCGCGTTGAGCTGGTCCATGGTCGGGATCTGCGAGCCGAACGTCATGGTCACGCTGTTGCCCTTGACCCGGGCGACCGCGTTCATCGGCTCCATCGTAGCGTGCGCCAGATAGGGGAAGTCGTAGGTGGCTTCAAAGAACTCGCCGTCGGCCCTGGACGCATCGCCGTGGGTGTCGAACGACTCCCACTTCAGGTCAGCCGGGCCCTTGCCGGCGGCGGCGGCGCGATACTCGGCCATGATCTGGTCGGAGCCGCGCTTTTCGGCCTTGGAGTCGTCCCACTCGACCTTGAGGGCGTCGCGGCCCTGGCGGGCGGCCCAGGTGTTGTTGGCCACCACGGCCACGCCGGTCGGGATCTGGTAGACCTCGACCACGCCGGGCACCTTCTTCGCCGCCGTCGCGTCGAAGCTCTTCACCTTGGCGCCGAACAGCGGCGCATGGGCGACCATGGCCACCAGCAGGTTCGGCTCCTGGACGTCCTGGGTGAATCGCGCGGTTCCGTCGCTCTTGGTCCGGCTGTCCTTGCGCCGCACGCGGCTGGTGCCGATCAGGGTGAAGGTCTTGGGATCCTTCAGGACCGGCTTTTCCGGCGGCGTGACCTTGGCCGCGTCGGCCAGCAGGTCGCCAAAGCCGGCGGACTTGCCGCTGGCGGCGTGGCTGACGACCCCGTCCTTGACGGTGATCTGCGGGGCCGGGACGTTCCACTTGCCGGCGGCGGCCTGGACGAACATCGCCCGGGCCGCGGCGCCGGCCGTGCGCAGCTGCATCCAGCTGTTGGCGATGGCGGTCGAGCCGCCCGTGCCCTGAACGCCCATGCCGAGGTTGGCGTAGAGCTTGGCGTTGGCCGGCGCCTGTTCGACGGTGACCCGGGCCCAGTCGGCGTCCAGCTCCTCGGCGACGATCGCCGACAGGCCGGCGTGGTTGCCCTGGCCGAATTCGATGTGTTTCGAGATCACCGTGACCGCGCCATCGGCGGCCACCCTGATGAAGGGCCCGAAGGCGCCGATGTCGACCTTGGACCCGGCGCTGAGCAGGTCGGCCGGCGAGCAGCCGACCAGCAGGGCGCCGCTGACGAGGGTCGCGCCGACGACCAGGTCGCGGCGGGTGGGTTCAATGCTCTTGTTGTGCGCGTTCATGACGAGGTCCCTCACGCCTTGACCGGCAGGGCGGCGGCGATGCCGGCCGCGTCCTTGATCGCCGCGCGGATGCGCTGGTAGGTGCCGCAGCGACAGATGTTGCCGCTCATGGCCGCGTCGATGTCCTCGTCGCTGGGGCTCTTCTTCTCGGCCAGCAGCGCAACGGCGCTCATGATCTGGCCGGACTGACAGTAGCCGCATTGCGGCACGTCCGCCGCGACCCAGGCCTGCTGCACGGGGTGATGGCCGCCGAGGCCCTCGATGGTGGTGATCTTCATGCCCGCGACGGCGCCGACGGGCGTCTGGCACGACCGCGTCGGCTGGCCGTCGACATGCACCGTACAGGCGCCGCACTGGGCGATGCCGCAGCCGTATTTGGTCCCGGTCAGGCCCAGTTCGTCCCGCAGGATCCAGAGCAGGGGCGTGTCATCCGCCGCGGCGACGCTGACGGACTTGCCGTTGATTTCGAGTGTGGTTGCCATCTCTGAACGTTCCCCAGTCTGCGTTCGATTATGTTCCAGGGACCTGGCCAGTCCCGTGGCGTGTCCTATCTTAACGCTGTTAAGGGATGGTGGCGCCAGTGAATTTTTCTCGGGGCTGGTCTAGGCTGGACTCCCTTCCACGGAGACTGTTCATGCGCATCGCCCTCGCCGCCGCCCTCGTGCTGGCGTCCGCCCTGCCCGCCGCCGCCGAAGACGGCAAAGCCCTGTTCAACGCCCAGTGCAGGAGCTGCCACACCACTACCGCAGCCAACAGCCCGGCTGGCCCCGGCCTGAAGGGCGTCGCCGGCCGCAAGATCGCCGGATCGCCCGGCTTCGCCTACTCGCCGGGCCTCAAGGCGAAGGGCGGAACCTGGACCGACGCGAGCCTCGACGCCTATCTCGCCAACCCCGCAGGCTTCGCCCCCGGAACCCGAATGTTCGCGCGTGTGGCGCAACCTGCGGCGCGCTCGGCCATCATCGCGTATCTGAAGACCCAGCCCTAGGAGCGCCCATGCGCCGCCTGTCCCTCATCGTCGCGTTCGGCCTGCTTCTGGCGGGCTGCGCCACCGCGCCCGCGCCGGGCACGGACAGCGGGCCGCTGCGCTATCGCTGCGACGGCGGCAAGGGGTTCACGGCGGCCTGGAACCAGCCCGGCGACCGGGTCAAGGTCTCCGCCGGCGGCGTGACGAAGGCGCTGCCGCACGTCCGGTCCGGCTCGGGCGCCCGCTACGCCGCGGGGGCCTACGAGATCTGGGGCAAGGGCGACGGCGCCCTGCTGTCCGGCTTCCCGGGCGCTCCCTACGACAACTGCCGAGTCGGCTGAGCGGAGCCCCGGTGGACGCTTTCCCAGCCTTCTTCCCCCTGGCCGGCCGCAAGGTGGTCATCGCCGGTTCCGGCGAGGCCGCCGACGCCAAGGCGCGGCTGTTTGACGGCTCGCCCGCGCACATCGTGCGACTGGACGGGCCCTCGGCCTTCCTCGCGGGCGCCTATTCCGGCGCGATCCTGGCCTTCATCGCCGGCGACGAGCTGTTCGTTCAGGCCGCCGCCGGCGCGGCGCGGGCGGCGCGGGCGCTGGTCAATGTCGTCGACCGGCCCGAGCTGTCGGACTTCTTCACCCCCGCCCTGATCGACCGGGGCGAGGTGGTGGCGGCCATCGGCACCGGCGGCGGGGCCCCCATGCTGGCGGCCCTGCTGCGCAACGCTATCGAGACCCGCATCCCCGAAGGCTCCGGCCGGGTCGCGGCCCTGCTGCGCCAGCATCAGGCCGAGGTCCGCGAGGCCATGCCCGACGCGGCCGTTCGCCGAACCTTCCTGCGCGAGATCCTCGCCAGTCCCACCGCCCAGGCGGCCATGGACGGCGACATGGAGCGCGCCTCGGCCCTGCTGAAGGAGGCCATCGCCCGGGGCGTCAAGCCGACGGGCCTCGTCCGCTTCGTCGCCGGCAAGGGGCCGTCGGACCTGCTGACCCTGCGCGCCGCGCGGGTGCTGTCGGAGGCCGACTGTCTGGTCGTGCCCGACGGAGTCGAGCCCTCCATCCTCGGCATGGCCCGCCGCGACGCCGGCCGGCTGACCCTCGGCGACGCCGGGGCCGAACACCTGATCGCCCTGGCCCGCGCCGGCCGTCAGGTCGTGCGGCTGGTCACCGGACCGATCGATCCGCGCGAGATCAAGGCGCTGGCCGAGGCCGGGGTGGCGGTCGAGGTGCTGCTCGCCGCGCCGGGCGGGTGACCGCCCTGACGCCCGCCGATCTGGACGCGATCGCCCTGTCGTTGAAGGTGGCGGCGACGGCGATGCTGGTCTCGCTGCCCGTGGCGTTCGGTGTGGCGCTGCTGCTGGCGCGGGGACGGTTTCCCGGCCGCTCGCTGCTCGATGCGCTGGTGCATCTGCCGCTGGTCCTGCCGCCGGTGGCGACCGGCTACGTCCTGCTGATCCTGCTCGGCCGCAACGGCCCACTCGGCCGGCCGCTGGCGGAGATGGGCATCGTCCTGGCCTTCGACTGGACCGGCGCGGCGCTGGCCTCGGCGGTGATGGCCTTCCCGCTGATGGTCCGGCCGATCCGGCTGGCCATCGAGTCGATCGACCCTGAAGTGGATGAGGTGGCGCGCACGCTGGGCGCCCGGCCGCTGCTGCGGCTGCTGCGGGTGACCATACCGCTGGCCGGGCCGGGCCTGATCGCCGGCGCGGTGCTCGGCTTCGCCAAGGCGCTGGGCGAATTCGGCGCGACCATCACCTTCGCAGCGGCCATCCCGGGCGAGACCCTGACCCTGCCGACGGCCATCTACCAGGCGGTCCAGTCGCCCGGCGGCGAGGGCCGCGCCCTGACGCTCTGCGCCGTGGCCAGCGTCATCGCCGTGGCGGCCGTGTTCGCCTCCAACGCCCTGGTTCGCGCCGTCGAAAAGCCGACCGGCCGGGGCTAGTCGTCCAGCGACCGGCCGCGCGTCTCCGGCCAGAGGAAGGCCGTCGCCAGCACGCTGATCAGGGTGAAGATCAGCGGGTACCAGAGGCCGGCGTAGATATCGCCCGTGGCCGTCACGATGGCGAAGGCCGTGAACGGCACGAAGCCGCCGACCCAGCCGGTGCCGATGTGATAGGGCAGCGACAGCGCCGTGTAGCGGACCCGCGTCGGGAACAGTTCGACCAGGGCCGAGGCCTGCGGCCCGTACAGGGCCGTCGAGGCGACCACGAACACCATGATGATGGCGAACAGCGCCGGCAGGTTCATCCGCGCGGGGTCAGCCTTGGCCGGATAGTCGGCCGCCGCCAGCGCCGCCTTGAGCCGGGTCTCGAAGCCGGTCTTGGCCGCCTTGAGCGCGGCCTTGTCCAGACCGGCGCCCTCGACCGAGATCACCTCGGCCGTGCCGACGTCGACGCGGGCCACGACCCCGGCCGGGCCGGCCTCGTTGACATAGGAGACGCCCGCGTTGGCCAGGGCGCTCTTGGCGATGTCACAGGAACTGGTGAACACGGCCTTGCCCACGGGGTCGAACTGCAGGTGGCAGGAGGCCGGATCGGCGATCACCGTCACCGGCATGCGTTGCTCGGCCTCGGCCAGGGCCGGGTTGGCGTAGCGCGCCATCTGGTGGAAGGCCGGGAAGAAGGCGACCAGCGCCAGGGCCATGCCGAACCACAGCACCCACTTGCGGCCGACCCTGTCCGACAGCCAGCCGAAGAAGACGTACAGCGGCGCGCTGACGGCGGTGGCCGCCATCACCAGCAGGTTGACCGTCTTGGGCTCGACCTTGAGGAACCGTTCGAGGAACACCGGCAGGTAGAAGAAGGTCGTGTACCAGACGGCCCCCTGGGCGAACATCAGGGCCACCAGCGCCAGCAGCACGAGCTTGAGGTTCTTCCACTGGCCGAAGGCCTCGCGGAACGGATGCTCGGCCTGTTCACCGGCGTCCTTGAGCTTCTGGAACGAGGGGCTTTCCGACAGCTTCAGGCGCATGAAGATCGACACGCCCAGCAGACCGACCGAGACCAGGAACGGGATGCGCCAGCCCCAGGCGAGGAAGGCGTCCTCGCCCAGAATCGTACGGGTGGCGAGAATCACCAGCAGGGCCCCGAGAAGACCGAAGGCGGCCGAGGTCTGGATCCAGCCGGTCATCGCCCCGCGCTTGTCGTTCGGCGCGTGTTCGGCGACGTAGATCGCCGCGCCGCCGTATTCGCCGCCCAGGGCCGTGCCCTGGATGATGCGCATCAGGATCAGCAGCAGCGGGGCCAGCGGCCCGGCCATGGCGTAGGTCGGCAGCAGGCCGATGGCGAAGGTCGCCGCGCCCATCAGGATGACGGTGATCAGGAAGGCGCCCTTGCGGCCCGCCTTGTCGCCGATGCGGCCGAAGATCAGCGCGCCCAGCGGCCGGAAGAAGAAGCCCGCGCCGAACAGGCCCAGCGCCGCCAGCGTCCCGGCGGTGTCGCCCAGTTCCGCGAAGAAGTTCTTGCCGATGACTGTGGCCAAGGTGCCGAAGACGAAGAAGTCATACCATTCGAAGGCGGTGCCGGCGGATGACGCAAGGACCACCGTCCGCATGGATGCGGGCGTGTCTTCGCTGGTTGTCGTGCTGGCCATGTCGTTCTGCCCCCCGGTTTTGACGCAGGTCTAGCACGACCGGCGGCAGGCGGAAGATGGGTCAGGCGACCTGGGTGAGCGCGTCGGGCTCCGGCCCGGCCCCGGCGAGGCGCGAAATCTCGCCCAGCAGCGCGGCCGGCGAGATCGGTTTGCCGACCACGCCGTCCATGCCCGCGGCCAGATAGGTCTCGCGCTGGTGGGCCAGCACATTGGCCGTCAGGGCGATCATCGGCGTCGCGGCGGACGCCCCTCCCAGCGCGCGGATACGGCGACAGGCCTCCATGCCGTCCATGTCCGGCATCTGGATGTCCATCAGGATCAGGTCGAACACCCCCGCGCCGGCGGCGGCCACGCCCTCGGCCCCGTCGCAGGCCGTCTGCGCCGAGGCGCCGAGGCTTTCGAGCATCTTCACGGCGATCATCCGGTTGGTCGGATTGTCCTCGACGACCAGCACCCGCAGGCCGTCAAGCGCGGCCCCGGACGGCGCGGACGGCGCGTCGACGGCCTTGGCGTCCACAGCCGCGATCTCGATGCGGAAGGTCGAGCCTACGCCGGGCGCGGACTCGAACGACACCTGTCCGCCCATCAGTTCGGCAAGTCGGCGGGTGATGGTCAGCCCGAGGCCCGAGCCGCCGAAGCGGCGGGTGGTCGTGGCGTCGGCCTGGTGGAAGCGTTCGAACAGCCGGTCCTGGGCCTCGCGCGCGATGCCGATGCCGGTGTCCTGCACGGCGAAGGCCAGCCGGCCCGGCGCGGGGCGTTCGCACCGCAGCGTCACCCCGCCCGTGGGCGTGAACTTCACCGCATTGCCCATCAGGTTGAACAGGCACTGGCGCAGCCGCACCGGATCGGTCCGCACCCAGCCCAGGCCTTCGGCGCCTTCGAGCGACAGGGCCAGCCCCTTGGCCCGGGCCTGGGGCTCAAGCAGCCGGAACACGCTGCGGGCCAGTTCGCCAGCGTCGACCGGATCGTCGGACAGGTCGAGCCGACCGGCCTCGATCCGTTCGAAGTCGATGACGTCATCCAGCAGGGTCGACAGCATCTCGCCGCAGGTCAGGGCCTCGTCGAGCAGCCGCTGGCCGCTGTCGCTGATGGTTTCGCCCTTGAGCAGATGCAGGACGCCGAGCACGCCGTTCATCGGCGTGCGGATCTCGTGACTCATGTTGGCGAGGAAGGCGGCCTTGGCCTCGGCCCCGGCCTCGGCCGCGCGCTGCGCCTCGACCAGGGCGAGTTCCTGGCGCTTGCGGGCATCGATATCGAGCACCAGGCCGACGCCTTTGCGGGTCGGCCTGTCCAGCCGATAGAAGGTGCGAACCCAGCGCTCCTGGCCGTCCGGGAGGAGAATGCGGAATTCCATCGAGACGTTTTCGGCGCCGCCGGCCCAGCGGCGGTTGGTCTCGCGCACCATCGGCTTGTCATCGGGATGCACGAACGGCCAGACCGGGAGGGCGATCGTCTTGTAGGTTATGCGCCGGCCGACCAGCCGGAAGAACTGCTCGCTGGCCCAGAAAGTCCGGCCGGCATGATCGATCTCGAAGGCTCCGGCGTCGGCGGCGCCGAGCGCCAGCTCCTGGCGCCACGCGTCCATCCGGGCCTGTTCCATCAGGGCGTGAACCCGGGCTTCGCCTTCCCGGGCGGCGTCGCGCGCCTCGACCAGTTCGGTGACGTCCTGCGAGATGCCCTCGAGCGCGAAGATGCGGCCGCGGCGTTCCGTGCGGAACGTAGCCCGCATGGTCAGCCATCGGCCGTCCCGCGTCAGAAGCCGGTGCTCGAGGGTCGCGCCCTGGCCGGTCTGGACGCCACGGGTGAAGGCCTCGTTGACCTGATCGCGCTGGGCGGGATCGACGATGGCGAGGAACCTGGCCGGCGTATCGATGTCGGCCTGGTCCCAGCCACACAGGGCCAGAATGTCCTCGGACCATTCGATGCGGTCGCTGCGCGGCTCGAAGCTCCAGCTGCCGATGCCGGCGGCCTCGGACAGCATCGCCCGGTTCCGGCGCGCGGCTTCAAGTTCCCCCTTCTGCATCACCGTTTCCGTGATGTCGTGGAGGGTGCCGACCATGTTGTCGTTGGGGTCGAGGCGCGACCGCCCCTCGACCCAGATCCAGCGGCCGTCCTGGCAACGGATCTTCAGCTGGTTGACCGTATGGCCGTCGCGCTTCATGCGCCGGCGGGAGTCACGCGCCTCTTCGTAGCAGTCCTCGTGCAGGAACTCGAAGATGGTCCGGCCGACAAGATCCTCGCGGCGCCAGCCGGTCATCCGCTCCCAGGCGTCATTGATGTCGGTGAACACGCCGTCGCGATTTACGACGGCGAACATGTCCAGGGAGTTGTCGAAAAACCACCGCGCGGCCGCGGACCGGGGTGCTCGCCGCCTGGCTGGTCGTTCTCCGGTCTTTGCGCCGGCCATCTTGTTTCTGTCCCGTACCTGCCGGGACCATGACGGCTGCGGGTAAACGACCGATGAGCAATCGCCCCGGATGCTGACCCGAAACGGGGAGTCAGGTCTCGGCCCACATCCGCAGCAGGTTGTGATAGGCGCCAGTCAGCGAGACCACGGCTGCGTCGCCCCGGCCCAGACCGACCCCCGCCCGCTGGATGGCCAGGTCCATGTCGAACAGCAGCGCCCGTCGCGCATCATCGCGCACCAGGCTCTGGATCCAGAAGAAGGACGAGATCCGCGCCCCCCGGGTGATGGCCTCGACGCGGTGCAGGCTCGAGGCCGGGTAGAGGATCATGTCCCCGGCGGCGAGCTTCACCTGATGGACGCCGTAGGTGTCGTCGACCGTCAGTTCTCCGCCGTCATAGTCGTCCGGCTCTGTCAGAAAGAGCGTCGCCGACAGGTCGGTGCGCAGCTGCCGTCCGTCCCGGTCACGCCGGATCGCGTTGTCGATGTGGTCGCCGAAGCCGTCGCCCACGCCGTAGCGGTTGAACAACGGCGGAAAGATCCGCGCCGGCAGGGCCGCCGACAGGAACAACGGATGCCGTTCAAGCGCAGCCAGGATCGCCGCCCCGGCCTCGCGGGCGTCGTCGGACCCCTCCGGCAGCTGCCGGTTCTGCTTGGCCAGGGCCGACTGGAAGCCGGACGTCACATTGCCGTCGGTCCAGTCGGCGTCGTCGATCAGGGCCCGCAGGCGCGCGACCTCTCCCTTGCCGAGCACGCCGGGAATCTGGAGCATCATCGCGCTGTCCCTCCTGCGCCGGTCAGAAGCGGTAGTTCAGCGTCACCTGGGCCGACCGGGCGTCGCCCGGCGTCGCCCAGCCGAAGCCCGAGCTGGACCGGATGCGGGTGTAGTAGTCCTGGTCGGTCAGGTTCTTGATGTTGACCTGCAGGCTGATCGCGTCGCTGGCGGTCCAGGTCAGCGAGGCATTGTGCAGCCAGTAGCTGTCGGAGGTCAGCAGCGGCGCGCCGGCGGCGGCGCGGGCGAAGGCGTATTCGCCGGCATAGGTCGCGCCATAGCCGACCATGACGGTGTCGGTGACCATCACCGTGGTCCACAGGTTGAAGGCGTGGCGCGGCGTGATCGGGATCGGGTCGCCCTTGGTGTAGTCGACATCATTGGGCGGCAGGGCCGTGCCGGCGATGTTCTGCAGGATCTCGCTGTCGAGGAAGGTGTAGTTGGCCAGGATCGTCCAGCGATCGGTCAGCTGGCCGGCCGCGCCCAGGGCCAGGCCGCGCACGCGGGACGCGCCGTCCAACTGCTGCACCGGGATGGCCGGATCGTTGGAGTTCAGCCGGATGTTGGTCCGCTCGTTCTGGAACAGGGCGGCGGTCAGCGACAGCCGGCCGTCGAACGTGTCCCACTTGGCGCCGACCTCGAGCACCTGGCCCTTTTCCGGATCGACGTTGCAGTTCTGGGCCGTCCCGGTCACCGCGCAGCCGCCGTTGACGGTCGCCTGCGACGGCGTCTGGGTGTTGCCATAGGCGATGTAGAGGCTGGCGTTGGCTGCCGGCTTGTAGACGAGCCCCAGACGGTAGGAGACCAGCGTCTCCTCGTTCCTGGCGATGGTCGTGGCCCCGGCCACCCGCACCGGCGGCGTTCCGACCGTCCAGGTATAGGGCGTAGAGACGAATTCGCCTTCATTGTGCTCGACCCGCGCGCCGCCGTTCAGCTGCCAGTGCGGGCCAAGTTCGACCGTGTCGAACAGGTACAGCGCCTGGTTGGCCAACTGGCCGTCGCTGATCGCGCTTTCAAGGAAATTGACCGGCCCGGTGTAGAGGCTGTCGGGATCGGCGATGTTCATGGTCGGCAGCACCACGGCCGAGCCGTTGGCGTTGAAGAACAGCCGCCCGGTGGTCAGGTCGTAGGTCTCGTTGGAGAAGGACGCCCCCAGAACCAGGTTGTGCGACCAGGACCCCGTGGTGAACTTCCAGTTGAAGTCGGTCTGGCTGACCAGTTGGGTGTTGGTCGTGTCGCGCAGGTTCCCGCGCGGTCCGCTGAGGCTGTAGACGCCGGGCGTGCCGCAGGCCGCGCCGGTCTGGGCGTTGAAGCCGCTGGCCAGGCACCAGGTCCCCTGCGGCGGGTCGACGATGGTCAGCTGGGTGATCTGCTGCCAGCGGCTGGTGTTGGTCACGGTCAGGCTGTCGCTGATCTCGTGCACGATGTTCAGCGTCAGGCTGTCGACGCCGATCTCCTGGGTGTCGATGTTGCGGTAGCCGTAGTAGCTCGACGATTTCACCCCCGGCAGCGGCCCGTTGAGGAAGGCGTTCGAGGCATAAGGCACGCCGTACTGCGGAACGTTGTCGTCCTCCTGGTGCAGCCAGGAGACCGTCACCCGCGTCGGTCCGGTCAGGCCGAAGGTGATCGAGGGGGCGACGCCCCAGCGGCTGAAGCTCTCCACGTCGCGACCGGGCGCGTCATTGCCGTGCGCCATGGCGTTCAGGCGCACGGCGATCTGGTCGCCGATCACGCGGTTGGCGTCCAGCGTCATCCGGCCGTAGCCGTCCGTGCCGACGCCGGCGGTGAACACGCCGCTGTCGGACGCGCGCGGGGCCTTGCTGACCAGGTTGATCGATCCGCCCACGGAGCCCGCGCCGGCGTAGACGGAGTTGGCCCCGTTGATGACCTCGATCTGCTGCAGATTGAACGGGTCGGTGCGGCTGTACTGGGCGCTGTCGCGCAGGCCGTCGGTGGTCACGTCGTTGTTGGCCGAGTAGCCGCGCAGGTTGATGCTGTCGCCATAGCCGCCGCCACCCTCGCCGGCGCCGAAGGTGATGCCGGGCACGGTCTGCAGGATGTCGCGCAGGGTCAGCAGGTTCTGGTCGCGGATCGTGCGGCCGGACACGACGGTGACGGTCTGCGGCGTATCGATCGGCGCGGTGGTGTATTTGGGCGAGCTCGGACGGTCCCTTTCGCCGTGCACCTCGATGCCGGACAGATCAGTGGGCGCCACATCGGCGGCCGCGGTCGTCATCGCGCCATTCTCCGCCGCCGTCGCCAGGGCGGGCGACAGCGACAGTCCGGCCGCCCCGGCCACCGCCGCGACGCCGAGAGCCCGCTTTGCGCGGGCGGTAACGCCGCCTGAAGTCGTACGCATGACCTTGAATCCCCGAACTCTGGCGCCCGCGCCGGCGCATAATTGCGATTGCGAGGCGTTCTTACCTTTCGTGCCTCAACATCGCAATGAGAATCGTTCGCAACAGCAGGATTAGTCCGCGCCGCCGGTCCGCAGACGGCCCAGGTGGGCGCGGCGGCTGCGCCGGCGCAGCCACATCACCGTCCCGGTGACGCCGAGCAGCGCCGGCGCGACACCGGTGACGAACACCAGCCGCTGCCAGATCCATGGCGTGTCCTGGGCGTCGTGGATCTTCCGCATGGTGCGCGACAGCGGGTCGGGCTGCGCGGGGCCGGCCGGGCTGCGGCCCTTGCGGATCGAGCCGTCCTCGTCGGCGACCTGGACCGTCGCGCCGGGCCCCTCGCCCTCGGCGGCGAACTGGATGCGCCAGGCCGGTCGGCGGCCTTCCGTGGGCAGGGTGATGGCGGCCAGGCGGGCGCCGGGCTTTTCCATCATGGCGGCCGCGACGGCCATGTCGATCGGCAGGCCGGGCTGGGCCAGCGGCGGCGCGGCGGCGGGACGCTGACCCCCGCGGGGACCACCGGCCGTCTCGATGCCGAACAGCTTGCGACTGGTCTCGGGGAAGGAGATGTAGACGCCGGTCAGGGACACCAGCAGCAGGGGAACCAGCACCCAGAAGCCGAACATGTGGTGCAGGTTGTTGAAGGTCGACGGCGACCGCAGCCAGCGCAGGCCCCGCGCGACCCTGCCGTTGCGCGGCCACCAGAGCCAGAGCCCGGTCAGACAGGACAGGCTCATGGCCCAGCCCAGCCAGCCGACAACCTTACGGCCCAGCCCCGGCGTGCTGATCAGCAGGCTGCCGTGCAGCCGGTGCATGACGCCGATGAGTTCGTTGCGGGTATCGGCCACATCGAGCACCCGCGCGGTCGCCGGGTCGATCCAGGCGGTCAGGGTGCGGGCGCGCTGGCCCGACGCCGGCGGCGGGCCCTTGACCCGGCCGCTGGCGATGACCGGCTGGCCGGGGTCTTCAGGCATGCGGATCTGCGTGACCGTCGCCCGGTCGCCATAGGCCTTGCGGGCCGCGTCGAGGTAGGCGGAGGCGGCCAGCCGCGTGTCGCCGCGCGACACCGCGAACCGCTGGGGATGGATCGCCGTGTCCAGCGCATCGTGCCAGACCAGCGCCGCGCCCGACAGACCGAGCGGAACCAGCACGACGAACAGCCCCACGCCGAGCCACAGGTGGACGTCGAGCCAGAAGCGGCGCAGGCGGCCGAGCAGGGACTTGGTCAAGGCGGTTCTCCGGAGCATGAGCGTGCCTGGCGGTTAATGCGAATAGTTCTCAAACGCAAGTGGTCGGGTTGACCGTCGGCGCGGTCGGCCCTAGCCCCACGCTGCGGCCTCGCGGGCGCGCGCCGGACCGGCGGAACCACGGAGAGCGACTGGTGAAGCGACCCCTGCAGGGCGTGCGTGTCCTGACCATCGAACACTACGGGGCCGGGCCCTACGCCACCCTGCTGATGTCGGAACTCGGCGCGGAGGTGATCAAGATCGAGGCCCCGTCGATGGGCGGAGACGCCTCGCGGCCGACCGGGCCCTTCATGCTGGGCGACCACGACAGCCAGTATTTCCAGACCTTCTCGCGCGGCAAGAAATCGGCCGCGGTCGAGTTGAAGGCGCCGGAGGGCCGGGCCGATTTCGAGCGACTCGTCGGCTCGGCCGAAGCCGTGGTCAACAACCTGCGCGGCGACCAGCCGGCAAAGCTGGGCCTGACCTACGACGCCCTCAAGGCCATCAACCCGGCCATCGTCTGCGGCCACCTGTCGGCCTACGGCCGGGGCAACAGCCGCGAGGGCTGGCCGGGCTATGACTATCCGATGCAGGCCGAGTGCGGCCTGATGAGCCTGACCGGCGAGCCGGACGGCCCGCCCGCGCGCATGGGCGTCTCGATCATCGACTTCATGAGCGGCGCGACCTTCGCCTTCGGCGTGGTCAGCGGCATCCTCTCGGCCCGCGCCACGGGCGAGGGCTGCGACGTCGACGTGTCGCTGTTCGACGTGGCCCTGCACCAGCTCAGCTATCCGGCTGTCTGGGCGATGAACGAGCATCATCCGACGGTTCGTATGCCCAACGGCGCCCACCCGTCGCTGGCCCCGGTGCAGCGGGTGAAGACCGCCGACGGCTACGGCCAGCTGATGTGCATGAACGAGAAGTTCTGGGGCGAGCTGTGCGCCCTGATCGGCCGACCCGACCTGGCCGCCGATCCGCGCTTCGCCACTCTGGCCGACCGGGCGCGCAACCTGCCGGCCCTGACCGAGGCGCTCGACGCCCTGTTCGCTTCGGCGCCGACCGCC
>CANJYY010000022.1 GCA_947479185.1 Caulobacteraceae bacterium | reverse complement strand
GTTCCGCTGCGCGTGCTGTCCAGTTTCGTCGAGCCGGGAGAAGAGTCCGGCCATACTTCCGAAGGGAAGGGCACCATCGTCTGCGACGAGGAGGAGATCGTGGAAAAGCGCATCGTGAGCGGCGTGGCCTACAGCCGCGACGAGGCCAAGATCAGCCTGTTCGGCCTGCCGGACACGCCTGGCGTCTCCTCGAAGATCTTCGGCCGGCTGGCCGACGCCAACGTCAACGTCGACATGATCGTCCAGAGCCACGCCCGCAGCGAGGGCGCGGCCAACATGGAGTTCACCGTCGGCAAGCGCGACGCCGGCCGGGCGGTCGAGATCCTGCGCTCCGGACAGGCCGAGATCGGCTTCGAGGACGTGCAGCTGAACGAGGACGTGGCCAAGGTCTCGGTCATCGGCGTGGGCATGCGCAGCCATGCCGGCGTGGCCAAGACCATGTTCACCGCCCTGGCCGAGAAGGGCGTCAACATCCAGGTGATCTCGACCAGCGAGATCAAGATCAGCGTGCTGATCGACGAGGCCTATACCGAACTGGCCGTGCGCGCCCTGCACGCGGCCTACGGCCTCGACCAGCTCTAGGTCCGGCGGCGCGGTCCCGCGCCATCGATCAGCCTGATTTCGCGGCAATTTACCCGGCGCTCATCGGTCTTCCGTTGAATGTCGGCGGTTGACGGCTTTTGCACGGTCCGGGTCACTGTTCCGCTGCGGAAATCTGCTATAGGCGCCGCTCAGGACGGGAGAACATATCAGACCCATGGTCGCGTCGAGCTTCGCCACGCGTGGTCCACGCAGTCTGCTTCGGCAGATTCGCGAAGCCATGGCCGGCGACGCGCCGGCCCAGGTCAAGCTCGACATGGTCGTGCGGATCATCGCCGCCTCCATGGTCGCCGAGGTCTGCTCGATCTATCTGCGCCGCGCCGGCGGCGAGCTGGAGCTGTTCGCCACCGAGGGCCTGGCCAGCGACGCCGTCCACGTCACCCGGCTGAAGTCGGGCGAGGGCCTGGTCGGCGAGATCGTCCGCCTCGGCCGGCCGCTGAATCTCAGCGACGCGCCGAACCATCCGGCCTTCGCCTATCGACCGGAAACGGGCGAAGATCCCTACCATTCCTTCCTCGGCGTGCCGCTGCTGCGCGGCGGCCGCCCGATCGGCGTGCTGGTCGTCCAGAACCGCACCGAGCGCACCTACGGCGAGGAAGAGGTCGAGGACCTGCAGATCATCGCCATGGTGCTGGCCGAAATGGTCGGCGCCGGCGAGCTGCTGAGCAACGAGGCGCTCAAGGACGTCGAGATCGCGCCGCACAAGCCCGAGCGGCTGAAGGGCGCGAAGTTCGCCGACGGCCTGGCCTACGGCACCGTGGTCCTGCATGACCATCCGGTGGCGCCCGAACAGCTGCTGTCCGACGACGCGGCGGCCGAAGAGGTTCGCCTGACGGCGGCGATCGCCGCGCTGCAAACCCAGATCGACGAGATGCTCGAGGGCCACCACGGCCTGGTCGGCGCGCCCTACGAGGTGCTCGAGACCTACCGCATGTTCGCCCACGACCGCGGCTGGAACCGGTCGCTGCAGGAGGCGGTGCGCTCCGGACTGACCGCCGAGGCCGCCGTCGAGCGCGTGCGCAGCGAACATCGGGCCAGGCTGGGCCAGGCGCGCGACCCCTATCTGCGCGAGCGCCTGCACGACCTCGAGGACCTGAACGATCGCCTGCTGCGCCATCTGATCGGCGACGGCATCGTCTCGCGCGAGCTGCCCGACGACGCCATCCTGGTGGCGCGGAACCTCGGCCCCGCCGACCTGCTGGAATACGACCGCACACGGCTCAAGGGCCTGCTGCTGGAGGAAGGCTCGACCGCCAGCCACGCGGCCATCGTCGCGCGGGCGCTGGACATCCCCTGCGTCGGCCGCCTGGCCGGTCTGCGCGACAAGGTCTCCCAGGGCGACGCGGTGATCGTCGACGCCGAGACCGGCGAGGCCTTCCTGCGGCCGCGCCCCGACGTCGTGAAGGCCCTGAACAGCCGCCTCGAGGTCCGGGCCCAGCGCAAGGCGCAGTTCGCCAGGCTGCGGGACACGCCGGCCTTCACCAAGGACGGTTCCAAGGTCACCCTGCTGATGAACGCGGGCCTGGCTGTCGACCTCGACATTCTCGGCGAGACCGGCGCCGAGGGCATCGGCCTGTTCCGCACCGAATTCCAGTTCATGGTCGCCGAGGACATGCCCCGCCTCGACGCCCAGCGAGCGCTCTACGAGAAGGTGCTCGACGCGGCCAACGGCATGCCGGTGACCTTCCGCACCCTCGACCTGGGGGGTGACAAGCTGCTGCCCTACATGGAGCTGGAGCGGGAAGAAAACCCGGCGCTGGGCTGGCGCGCGGTGCGCATGGGCCTCGACCGCCCGGCCCTGCTGCGGCTGCAGCTGCGGGCGCTGATCTGGGCCGCTCACGGCCGGCCGCTGCGGATCATGTTCCCGCTGGTGGCCAGTGTCGACGAGTTCCGCGCCGCCCGCGCCTTCGTCGACGCCGAGCTGGCCTGGGCCCAGCGCCGCGGCCGCGCCGCGCCCTCGCGGCTGGACGTCGGGGCGATGATCGAGGCGCCGTCGCTGCTGTGGCACCTGGACGCCCTGCTGCCGATGACCGACTTCGTCTCCGTCGGCACCAACGACCTGATGCAGTACCTGTTCGCCGCCGACCGGGGGAACCCCCGGGTGGCCGACCGCTATGACCCGCTGTCGCCGCCGGCGCTGCGGGCGCTGAAGCAGATCCAGGACGCCTGTGCCGAAACGGGAACGCCGGTCTCGGTCTGTGGCGAAATGGCCGGCCGGCCGCTGGAAGCCTTCGCCCTGGTGGCGCTCGGCTTCGATCGCCTGTCGATGCCGCCCGCCGGCATCGGCCCGGTCAAGCAGATGGTGCTGTCCCTTGACCGGGAAGCCGCTCGCCGCGGAGTCGAGACGCTGATCCGCGGCACGTCGGGGTCGGTGCGCAACGAAATCGAGACTCTGGCCCGGAAATTGTACGTCGCTGTCTGACGGTTAACCCCAGCGACGGATTAGCGCATTGAATTCCGGACGTTATTTTGCTACTCACGACCGTGCATTAACAGTTCCCTCCGTAGGGGAACACCGGTGCGCCGCGCTCCCGCGTGGCGCGAGTATGTGGGGGCGTCGGTAGCCATGCCGCTCGATTCTGGCGGGGTTACGCAACTGTTTCGTTCGGGGGATATGGATTCGGCAGACCAGTACGGTCCGACCGAGGAGCCCTCGCTGTACTACGGACCCGACATCGGCGCGGCGCTGAAGGCGGCGCGCGAATTCCGCGGCCTGTCGCTGCAGGACGTCTCGGACGCCACCCGAATCCGCCGCACCTATCTGGCCGCTGTCGAGGACATGCGGCTGGACGAACTGCCGTCGCGGCCGTTCACGCTGGGCTACATCAAGGCCTACGCCAAACATCTCGACCTTGACCCCGAAGACGCGGTGAACCGCTTCAAGGAGTCCTCGCCCGATCCCGACGAGCCGCTGCGCGCGCCGGTCGGCGTTCGCCGCGAGCGTGACCCCCGCATGGGCATGATCATCGCGAGCGGCGTGCTGATCGTCGCCGCCATCGTGCTGTGGAACATCGCCCAGCGGGCCATCAGCGAAGACGCCCCGCCGCCGCCGACCGCGCCCGAAAGCGTGGCCGGCGCAGCACCGGTCTCGCCGTCAGGCACCGTGCCGCTCGGCGCGCCGTTGCCAGCGCCGGTCGAAGCTTCGACGCCCGAGGTCTACAAGACGCCCGGCCTCGAGGCCGCCGCCGCCGCTGACGGATCCGCCGACGCCGCGGCCGCCGCCCAGAAGATCCGCAAGGACGCCGAAGCGGTCGCCGCGGCCAACGCCGGACCGGTCGTCTCGCCGGGCACGCCGTTCATCGCCCGGGGCGCTATTCACGGCGCCGACGCCAACGCCTCGACCGTGACCTTCCAGGCCCGCCGGGCCACCACCCTGATCGTGCGGGGCGCGGACGGTTCGGTCTATTTCGCCCGCTCGCTGTCGGCCGGCGAGGCCTACCGCGCACCCAACAACAAGGGCGTGGCGGTGGAGGTCGGCGATCCGACGGCGATGGATGTCTATGTCGCCGGCAAGCTCCGGGGGGCCATGACCGCGCCGACCGCCACGATCTCATCCCTCGTCGGGTGACGAAGATTTCGTGACGGGCTTGGGAAACGCGGCGCACGGGCTTACCTTGAGCGTCTCATGAGCCACGACGATCACACCCAAGTCCGCCCCTGGCGCCATATCGAGCGTCGCAAGTCCCGCCAGATCCATGTCGGGTCCGTGCCGGTCGGCGGCGATGCGCCGATCACCGTCCAGTCGATGACCAACACGCTGACCGCGGATGCGGCGGCGACCATCGACCAGGTCCGTCAACTTGAAGAGGCTGGCGCCGACATCGTCCGCGTCTCCTGCCCGGACGTCGAGTCGACCGCGGCCCTCTCGACGATCGTGAAGGCCTCGAACGTCCCGATCGTCGCGGACATCCACTTCCACTACAAGCGCGGCATCGAGGCGGCCAAGGCCGGCGCGGCATGCCTGCGCATCAATCCCGGCAACATCGGCAGCCCCGACCGCGTCCGCGATGTCATCCAGGCCGCCCGCGACCACGGCTGTTCGATGCGCATCGGCGTCAACGCCGGCTCGCTGGAACGCGACCTGCTGGAGAAGTACGGCGAGCCCTGCCCCGACGCGATGGTCGAAAGCGCGCTGAGCCACGCCCGCATCCTGCAGGATCACGACTTCCACGAGTTCAAGATCAGCGTGAAGGCCTCGGACATCTTCATGACCGTGGCCGCCTATCAGCAGCTGTCCGAGGCCATCGACTGCCCGCTGCACCTGGGCATCACCGAGGCCGGCGCCCTGCGCACCGGCACGGTCAAGTCGGCCATCGGCATGGGCAACCTGCTGTGGGCCGGCATCGGCGACACCATCCGCGTCAGCCTGGCCGCTGACCCGGTCGAGGAGATCAAGGTCGGCTTCGACCTGCTCAAGTCGCTTGGCCTGCGCCACCGGGGCGTCAACATTATCGCTTGCCCGTCCTGCGCGCGGCAGGGCTTCAACGTGATCAAGACGGTCGAGGCGCTGGAGGCGCGGCTGGCGCACATCTCCACGCCGCTGTCGCTGTCGATTATCGGCTGCGTGGTCAACGGCCCCGGCGAGGCGCTGATGACCGACCTCGGCTTCACCGGCGGCGGCAAGGGCGCGGGCATGGTCTACATGGCCGGCAAGCCAGACCACAAGATGGACAACGAGCGGATGGTCGACCACATCGTTGAACTCGTCGAGGCGCGCGCGGCGCAGATCGACGCCCAGGCCGCCGCGGACCTCAAGGCCGCCGAGTAGCCCACGCGACGGTTGGTCGCGGTCCAGGAACCCCAAATCGGGTAAAGGCGCCCTTTGATTTACAAGGGGCTGCCTGCAAAACTCTTCATTCTGGTTACTCGCAAGTCACCGAGTCGGATCGAGGAATGAACATGCCCACCCGGACAGACAAGCGCCGCGACCGCCTGGCCCTTCGCGCCGCGACGAGCTTCATGCTGCATTCGGTTGACCTCATGTCCCGGGTCGTCGGCGGCGACATCCTGCGGGGGGTCATCTTCACCGCGATCGTGGATGCCAACGTCCGCCACATCCGTCCGGGTGATGTCGTCGGGCAGTCCTACTCAGAGGCGTCGGACAACGTGCCGGACGACCTGCGACGGCCGATCAGCGTGCATGCCCTGGCCCTCGAACTGGACATTCCCTACGAGACCACGCGCCGTCACGTGAACGCCCTGATCGCCAGCGGCTTCTGCGTGCGCACGGAGACCGGGATCATCGTCCCGGCGTCCGTCATCGCCCGGGACCAGATGTCCATGGCCCTGCGCCGCAACTTCGAAAACCTGCGCCGCCTGGTCACGGACCTGCGCGAAGGCGGCGTCGAGTTCGTCTCCTAGACCGGAAAACGCCCCCCGACCTCGGAGAAGGCCGGGAGGCGCCCGTCGGCGGCCCTATCGGGGGGCAGGCGGCCGCCTCCGTCCGTTTGCGACCCTGCCCGCGGGTCGCGCATTGAACCGCCATCGACGGCCTCAACAGCATCGCCGCTTGCCTTCCGTCGAGGTTGAACCCTCTAATCGCTGATCGCGGCGGTCCCGCCTGTCCGCGCCAGGGGACGACACCTTGCCCAGGCAGACCTCCTTCTGTCGGCGCTCCAGCGCCCATGTGGACCAGAAGGGCGCCGCCTCCCCCGCCCCCTTTCGTGACCTGCCCGTTGCTGAAGATAGATCTCCGGCTGACCTAGATGAGGGAGCGATCACCCACAATGGGTAACGTCCAGTCCACAGTCGTTCCCGTCGTGACGCCGGGCGCCGGCAACAGAAAGCCAACGTCCGACCGGGACGAGACCGCCTCCACCGATGACGTGGCCATCGCCGCCCGACTCGCCGGGGAGTTCTTTGTGCGGGGGATCGAGATCGTCGCGAGGGCCCACGGCGGCGACCTGCTGAGGGGCATCATCTTTACCGCTATCGCCGTCGCCAACAGCGAGTCGGCGCCGGTCACGGGCGGCGGCGAGCGCCGCCCGGTCAGCGTGATGGCGATCGCCCATTCCATCGGCGTGCCCTACGAAACCACCCGCCGGTACGTGAACCTGCTGGTCGGCGAAGGGCTGTGCGTGCGGGACGGAAGGCGCGGCGTGCTTGTCGCCGACCACGCCTTCGAGACCCCGGAAATGGTCGCCGCCTACCGCGAGACGTTCGCCAGCGTGAACCGGCTGGCGACCGCCCTGAAACGGATCAACTACGCGCCGGCCTAGTCGAAGACGATGACCGAGCGGGCCAGTTCGCCGCGCTTCAGCTCTTCGAACGCCTCGTTGACGTCTTCCAGCTTGATCCGCTGGCCGATCATCTCGTCCAGCTTCAGCTTGCCCGACATGTAGAAGTCCACCAGGCGCGGCATGTCGACGGGGAAGCGGTTGGAGCCCATCAGCGAGCCCTGGATACGCTTCTCGCCGAGGAAGTCGGCGCCGTGCAGCTCGATCATCGTGCCGACCGGGATCATGCCGATGACGTTGGCCGTGCCGCCGCGGGCCAGCATCTTGAAGGCCTGCTCGGTGGTCTTCTTCAGGCCGATGGCCTCGAAGCTGTGCTGCACGCCGCCCTTGGTCATCTCGATCACCGCCTTGACCGGATCCACCTGGCTGGCGTCGATCACGTCGGTCGCGCCGAAGGCCGTGGCCAGGGCGAGCTTCGAGGGGTGCATGTCGATGGCGATGATCCGGCCCGCGCCGGCGATGGCCGCGCCGTTGACCGCGGCCAGGCCCACGCCGCCGCAGCCGATGACCGCGACGGTCTCGCCCGCGCGCACGCTGGAGGTCTGGACCACAGCGCCGACGCCGGTGGTCACCGAACAGCCGATCAGGGCCGCCCGGTCAAACGGCATGTCCTTGCGGATCGCGACGCAGGCGTGCTCGTGGATCAGCATCTGCTCGGCGAACGACGACAGGTTCAGGAACTGGTTCAGACCGTTGCCGAGGCGCGGCTCATCGTCCTTGGCGCGGCGCACGTCGCCGCTGACGCAGCGGGCCATGTGGCCGGTGACGCAGTGATTGCAGTGGCCGCAGAAGGCCGACAGACAGGTGATCACGTGATCGCCGACCTTGACCGTGCGCACTTCGCTGCCGACGGACTCGACGATGCCGGCGCTCTCGTGACCCAGCACGGCCGGAAGCGGGTGCGGATAGGAGCCTTCGACGAAATGCAGGTCGGAGTGACAGACGCCGGCGGCCTTGGTGCGGATCAGCACCTCGTGCGGGCCCGGCTTGTTGATCGTCACGTTTTCGATCTGAAGCGGCTTGCCCACTTCGCGCAGCACGGCTGCCTTCATCGACGTCTCTCCCCTTGAACTGGTTGACCGGACGTTATCGCCGTTCACCCTGTGAGCGAAAGGCCTGCCGCGCAGGAAGCGGGCAAGAATCTCGACGGATCGGGACGCTTGGGATACCGATGTTTCGAGAGAACGGGAGCCAGGCCATGAGCGAGACGATCGACATCTCCAGACGGGGCCTGCTGGGACTGGGCCTGTCGGCGGCGGCCCTGGCCGAGCCCGCCCTCGCCCAGGTGGCCAACGCCTCGACAACGGCCGGGTTCAAGGGCGTCGACTGCGGCACGGGCGTCACCGCCTACAAGGGCGTGCCCTACGCAAAGCCGCCCGTCGGGCCCCTGCGCTTCGCGCCGCCCCAGCGCCTGCCCACGCCGACCGGGCGTCACGACTGGACGAAGTTCGGCCCGCCGGCGATCCAGAACCCCTCGCCGTCGTCGGCCAATCCGACCTCCGAGCTCGGCAAGGCGTTGCAGACCATCTTCCCGACGGCGGCCGAGGTCGCCGCCCAGAGCGAGGACTGCCTCTATCTCAACGTCTGGACCACCGCGAAGCAGCCGGAGACCGGCCGGCCGGTGATGGTCTGGCTGCACGGCGGCGGGTTCGCCTACGGCTCGGGCGCCTGGCCGATCTACGACGGGACAAACCTGGCGACCCAGGACGTGGTCGTGGTGACCCTGAACCACCGCCTCAATGTGTTCGGCTACGCCGACATCGACGGCGTCCGCGGCTCCGGCAACGCCGGCATGCTGGACATCGTCGCCGCGCTCGAATGGGTGCGGGACAACATCTATCTGTTCGGCGGCGACCCCTGCAACGTGACCATCTTCGGCGAGTCCGGCGGCGGGGCGAAGGTCAGCTACCTGCTGGCCATGCCCAAGGCCCAGGGCCTGTTCCATCGCGCCATCATCCAGAGCGGCCCCGGCGTGAAGGCCGTGCCGAAGGACCGCGCCGCGGCCCTGACGGCGGCCCTGTATGCCGAGCTCGGCCTCGCCAACGGCGACGTGACGGCGCTGCGCGCGGTCCCTGCTGATCGGCTGGTGGCCGCAGCCGCCGCCGCCGAAGCCAAACAGCCCGGCGCGGGGTTTGAGCGTGCCGGCTTCTCGCCGGTGGCCGATGGCGACATCCTGCCGATCAATCCCTGGGACCCGGCCGCGCCCGCAACGGCGCTGAATGTCCCGGTGATGATCGGCATCAACAAGGACGAGATGACCCTGTTCATGGCCTCGGCGCCCTGGTTCGGACGGCTGGATGACGCCGGACTGGAGAAGATGGCCGCGGCGATCCATGGCGCCAAGGCGCCGGCGGTGCTGGCGGCGCTGCGCAAGGACTTCCCGAACGACTCGCCGACCTATCTGGCCTGCCATCTGACCACCTACGGCCGGATGTTCGCCGGCTCGGTGCTCATCGCAGAGCGCAAGGCCGCCCAGGGCGGCGCCAAGGCCTGGATGTACCTGCTGGAGTGGGAGACGCCGGTCGGTCCGTTCCGCAGCCCGCACACGCTGGAGATCCCGCTGGCCTTCGACAATGTCGACAAGGCCCGGGTGCTGGTCGGCGACGGCCCCGCGCCGCAGGTGCTGGCCAAGCAGATGAGCGCGGCCTGGGTCGGCTTCGCCCGCACCGGCAATCCCAACACCCCGCTCCTGCCCTACTGGCCGGCCTACGACGCCGCCAAACGCCAGGTGATGATGTTCAACCTCGAAAGCCGCGTGGTCAGCGATCCCTATGCGGCGACGCGCAAGGCGGTGAGCTAATTGCGTGGTTCGAGACGCTCGGCTGGGGCCTCGCTCCTCACCATGACGAACAGAGGTGCAGCCCACCGCTCGTCGTCATCCTGAGGAGCGATCCCTCAGGATCGCGTCTCGAAGGACGCACCTTTTGACAGCGCGTCCATCCCGGCATAACCGCCTGCCCCATGACCAGCCGCACCCTCTTCGTCACCCGCCTGCATGAAGCCAGCCTCGCCGGCGACAAGGGCCATGCCGCCCTCAACGCCGACCTGGAGGACGCCTGCCGCATGCTGGCGGCCGAGGACGGGGCCGGCCGCGCCTGGTGCAAGGCCAACGCCTATCCGGGCTACACCTCCTATGCGTCGCTGGACGACCTGGCGACGCGGGTCACCGCTTTCGGCGACCTCAAGCGCAAGCTGGACAAACAGGCCGCCACCTTCGCCGCCGACGTGGCGTTCGACCTCAAGGGCCGGCGTCTGGTGATGGACAGCCTGTGGGTCAATATCCTCAAGCCGGGCGGGACCCATACCAGTCACATCCACCCCCACAGCGTGATCAGCGGCACCTACTATGTCGCCACGCCGCCGGGGGCCTCGGCCCTGAAGCTGGAAGACCCGCGCCTGCCGATGATGATGGCCGCGCCCGGGCGCACGAAGGAGGCGCCGGAGGACCTGCAGACCTTCGTCTACGTCACGCCGGCGCCCGGGACCGTGCTGCTGTGGGAGAGCTGGTTGCGACACGAGGTGCCGGCCAACGGCGCGAAGAGCGACCGTATCTCCGTCAGTTTCAACTACGCCTGGAAGTAGCCTTCCAGGCGCGCCGATCAGTAGCCTTCGCGCTTCTTGCGTTCGCGCGCCGCCAGCCGCTGGGCGATGCCCAGGAAGGTCAGGCCCATCCACGGGAAGACCGCCAGGGTCTGGCCCCGCTGGACCAGGCCCGCGTTGTCCGGGGTCATGACGTTGAAGTGCCCCCAGTTCAGCGACACGCCGAGCAGGGCGATGCCGGCCAAGAAGCTGAGGATCAGGATGGTCTTCACGCCCGACATGTCACTGCGGTCCGACAGACCGAGGAACATCAGCAGCGGCGCGGCGAGGATCGCCAGGCCGAGGTTGTGCGCGTGATGCAGCGCGTCCGGCAGCGGGTGCAGGCCGGCCATGACCAGCGCCCCGCCACCGAGGGTGATGGCGATGAACGCCAGCACCGGCAGGATCAGGCCCGAGCCCAGCCGGCGCATGCCCAGCAGCGCGCCCAGTCCGCCGACGATCACCAGCCCTCCGGTCGCCATAAGCCCGTAGTTGAAGATCTGGTGCTGCGGCGAAGCGGCCGTACCCAGATCGCTGATCGGTGATGTCATGTGGTTGAAGCCTGGCCAGGCCAGGCTCGCGGCGACAAGGACGCCGTAATAGACGAGGGGGGTGAACGCCCCGATACGCAGCAGCAATGAGGCGAGCATCTAGGCTTCCCCCTTTTTTTTGTTTTTCCCGAGCGGACGCTCGCAGGCCCCCGCACCCGCGTCAACGCGATGCGCGCCGTGGGTGAACCGCGGCTGACCAACATGGATCAACGCCGGTTCAGGATGACCGGCGTTATCTGTTCTTGTGAGGGATCGGTCCCTCGTTGGGAGGCTATGATGAACAAGGTTTCGTTTGGTATCGCCGGGGCGGGCGCCGCCCTCCTCGTCATCGCCGCGCCGGCCGTCGCCAGCGCCGCGGAAATCAACTGTCCGGCGTCCCAGGTGCGCCGGGAAATCACCACGCCGCTGCCGGGCGGCTGGTGGAACACGCCGATCGTCAATTCCCTGACCAACACCGCGGTGGTCAACATCGGCGGGACGCCCGCCCTGCAGTGCCAGTACGGCCCGGCCGGCAGCATCCAGCGCAACGCCCCTCCGGCCATGGCCTGCACCGCCCGGCCCGGCGGTTTCAGCTGTCATCCGATGGGACCGCCGCCCCCGCCGCCGATCCCGCCGACCTTCTCGACCGGCCCGGTCGACCTGCCACAGACCTACCTGGTCGACTTCGACAACGGCGCTGTGACCAGCGGCGGCGGCGCGGACCTGTGGTTCCAGGCGGCCACCCCGGCGCTGATGTTTCTGACGCCGCGCAATGGCGCCAGGATGGCTGTCGGCGACCGCAGCAACCGCGGCTACGCCGGCTGCGCCGCCGAGAGCTTCAGCACCGCGCGCGTGCCGCTGCTGGCCGTGCCCGTCGGCAGCTACGTCTGCATGAAGACCAGCGCCGGGCGCATCAGCCAGTTCAGGGTCAACGGCCTGACGCCCGGCTACCCGAAGACGCTGCAGCTCGGCTACACGACCTGGGGCCACTGACCGCGATACGCCTCCTCCCCGACCGGGGAGGAGGCGCGTCGTCTAGCGGTTGCGCGGCGCGACGCACATCGGGCGGCCGCGATAGAGGTCGCCGACCAGCGAGCCGTCCCCGGACGCCAGCTGGCGCGCGCGGTTGAAGGCGCGCGATGTGGGCGGTGGCCGCTCGCCGGACGCGCAGACCGGAGCGTCCACCCGCCGGCCCACCGGGCAGCGGCAGATGTCGTCGCGACCGTCGAGTCGGCTGGCGGTGGTCTGGCAGACCGCCGGCCTGGTCTGGCCGTCCACATCGACACAGATGATCCGCGTGGCGGGATTGTAGACATCGGAACCGGGCGGGCCGGCCGCGGCGGACAGGATGCCGGCGGTCAGAGCGGCGGCGGCGAGGATCAAACGACGCATGGGCAGGTCTCCTCTGTGATTCTGATCCAACGAACGGCGCGCCGTTCGGTTGTCAGGCCTGCGCCTCGCGCGCGCCCAGCAGACGCAGCACGCGCGGCCAGACCTGGAAGAAGGACGACAGGAAGCCGACCACCGTCGCCACGGCCTGGAACACCGCCCAGACGGTGTCGATCAACGGGTTGGCGAACATCGTCCCGGCCAGCCGGAACAGCGCCTGGCTGACCTGGATGCGGAACTGGGCGTAGACTCCGGAATATTCGATCGAGACATGGCCGATCCAGGCCGCCGTGATGGCGCCGAGCACCGGCCCCCACAGCAGCGGCAGGAACAGCAGCAGCGCCACCACGAAGATCACCAGCCGCGTGGCCACCGTCTCGCGCCCGGCCGTCAGGGTCAGGACCAGCACGGCCAGCACCGCCAGGGTCAGGCCGGCGAAGAGCGCCGGCAGGACGAGGTCGGCGACCTCCACCAGCCGCATGTGCGCCAGCTCGGCGCCCGCGACGATCGCCAGCAGCGCCGCGACGAAACTGATCAGCCAGGCCGCGCCGTACTGGCCGAGCCGGGTGCGGATGAGCGCGCTGTTGATCATGACCGCCGCCTACATCGACGCGGCGGCGTAGGAGACCCCGCCGTCGACCGCCAGGGTGATGCCGACGCAATAGTCGCCGGCCCGCGAGGCCAGATAGATGGCCGCGCCCTGCATGTCCTCATCCGTGCCGATCCGGCGTGACGGGATGCGGGCGGCCACCGCCTCGGACTGGTCGCGGGCGGTGATGTTCATCTCCGAGGCGAAGGCGCCCGGCGCGATGGCGGTGACGACGATGTTGTCCTCGATCAGCCGGCCGGCCATGCGGCGGGTCAGATGGATCAGCCCCGACTTGCTGGCCTGGTAGCTGTAGGTCTCCTGCGGATTGGGCCGGATGCCGTCGATCGAGGCGATGTTGATCACCTTGGCCGGCTGTTCGTGCGTCGCCGAGGCCCGCAGCGCCGGGGCCAGCGCCTGGGTGAGGAAGAAGGGCGACTTGAGGTTCAGGTTCATCACCTTGTCCCAGCCGGCCTCGGGGAAGCTGTCGAACTCGGCCAGCCAGGCAGCGCCGGCGTTGTTGACGAGGATGTCGAGGCTGGTCTCGTACTTGCCGTAGGCCTGGGCAAGCAGGGTGCAGCCCTCGACCGTCGAGACGTCCTGCGGCAGCGCGATGCAGACCCCGCCGTTGGCCGACAGCTCGGCGGCCGTGGCCTCGCAGGCGGCGGTCTTGCGCGAGGAGATGTAGACGCGCGCGCCGGCGGCGATGAAGCCGGCGGCGATCATCTTGCCGATGCCGCGCGATCCGCCGGTGATGAGGGCCGTGCGGCCCTTGAGGGAGAAGAGGTCGGTGCTCATGGATCTGTCCTGGGATGTGAAGGGCGCTACCAGCGCCGCTTGCCGGTGACCGTCTCGAAGAACAGGCGGAAGTCGCCCATCAGGCTCCAGAGCGGGTATTTGAAGGTGGCGGGGGTGTTTTTCTCGAACACGAAATGGCCGACCCAGGCGAAGCCGTAGCCGACCAGCGGCATGGCCGCGAACCACCAGGGATTGCCCGTCAGCATCGCCGCGGCGAAGGCCGCGATGACCAGGCTCGTGCCCACCACATGGATTCGCCGGCAGGTCCGGTTCGAATGCTCATGGATGTAGAACGGATAGAAGGCCTCGAAGCTGGCGTAGCGTCCGCCATCTGGCTGAACGGGGGCGGGATCGATCTGGCTCATGGCCGGGAAGGTGCGGCAGGGCCGCGGCTCTGGCAAGCGGGCCGTTTACCCTCCTTCCAGACGGGCCGTTAAGCGCGCCGTGCGACAAGTCGGTCGTCACCCCGGGAGACCAAGCCCCATGCAGGCCCTGCCCATCGCCGCCGCCGGACTGAACGACGCGGCCAACCGATTCGACGCCAGCGCCCGCCGCACGGCCGCCGCGCCGCTCGACGATCTGGTCAAGGAGACGGTCGAACGGATCGAGGCCAAGACCGCCTTCAAGGCCAACGCCGCCGTCATCCGTACGGCCGACCAGATGACCGGCACGCTGCTGGACATGCTGGCCTGACTCTGCGGGGCGACCTCGCCGCGCGCGGCGGAACAGCGATCTCTCACGAGCGTTGCTGACGGTCAGGCGCGACCGCGCTGTCCCGGAGACTTCCCCATGGCCTACCGTCAAGGATCCCTGGTGCTGACCGCGCCCCCGACGCCCCTGTTCGCCGTCGCGCTCTTGCTGGCCATAGCCGCCGCCGTCGCTCACTACGGCAACGTCGGCATCCCGTTCGTCAGCGCCCATGTGGTGGATACGCTGGTTCTGGCCTTCGGCGTCCTGACGGCGGGCGTGTTGATGCGCGGGGCCTAGCGAGAGGTCAGAAAAAAGGGCGGCCCGTGAGAGCCGCCCTTTTTGTATTCCTAGCTGTCCAGGAAGCTCCGCAGCTTCCGCGACCGGCTCGGGTGCTTCAGCTTGCGCAGGGCCTTGGCCTCGATCTGGCGGATGCGTTCGCGGGTAACCGAGAACTGCTGGCCGACTTCCTCAAGGGTGTGGTCGGTGTTCATGCCGATGCCGAAGCGCATGCGCAGGACGCGTTCCTCGCGCGGCGTCAGCGACGCCAGCACGCGGGTGGTGGTCTCGCGCAGGTTCGACTGGATGGCCGCGTCGATCGGCAGGATGGCGTTCTTGTCCTCGATGAAGTCGCCC
>CANJYY010000021.1 GCA_947479185.1 Caulobacteraceae bacterium | reverse complement strand
GCCTGATCGCGGGCCCGGGCATTGAGCACGGTCCCGGCGCCGACCACCACGCCGTCAACTTCATCCACGATGGCGCGAATGGCGTCGAGCGCCACGTCCGTGCGCAATGTCACTTCAAGCACGGACAATCCGCCGGCCAGCAGCGCCCGGGCCACAGGCGCGGCCTGGGCGACGGTCTCGATGGTCACCACCGGCATGATGCGCGCCGGCACGGCCAGGTCGAACATACGGCTATCCCTTCGACAGCAAGGCCTGAAGACTGTGAGCCGCCCCGATCAGGGCCGCATGGGGACGCATGATCACACGGGTGGGAATCCCGGCCATATAGCTCTCGAACCGCCCCTTCGCCTCGAACCGGCGACGGAAGTCGCTGCGCTCGAGAATACCGATGACCTTCGGCGGGATGCCCCCGGCAATGAACACCCCGCCCCGGGCGCCCAGACCCAGCGCGAAATCGCCGGCGACGGCGCCGAGAATGGCGCAGAACCGCTCGACTGTGCGCAAGCAGGTCTGATCGCCGGCGAGCGCCTGTTCCGTGATCCGTTCCTGGGCCATGGAGCTCGACGCCCGCCCCTCGATCATCAGAAGGGCTTGATGGAGCTCGCTGAGTCCCCGCCCGCAAAGGATGCGCTCAACCGAGACGCGCCCGTAACGCTCCATCAGGATCCTGAGAACTTCGATCTCCACCTCGTCGCCGGGCGCAAAGGCGATATGGCCGCCCTCGGTCGCCAGGGCCACGGCCGCAAGCCCATCCCGCGCCAGGGCGGAGACGCCGAAGCCCGTGCCCGGGCCGAGGATCGCCATGGTCCGGTCGGCCTGCAGCGGGACATCGGGCCCCACCCTGCGCACGTCGTCGTCACGGAGAACCGGCGCAGCATAGGCGAGCGCGGCATAGTCATTGACGAGTTCGGCCGCTCCGAACCCGAGGTCGCGCAATTCCGCGCACGACAGGCTCCAGTCCGAATTGGTGAAGCTGATGGCGCCGCCTTCAACAGGACCGGCGACCGCGACCACGGCGCCGTCCAGCCGACAGGTCATTCCAAGTTCGCCGAGATAAGCCTTGATCGCATCCGCCGGCCGCCGGAACTCGCGCCCCAGATAGCTCTTCGCTGCAAACACCCTGAGCGGGTCGGAACGAAGATCAACAAGCCCGAAGCGCGCGTTGGTCCCGCCCATGTCGCCGACCAAAGCCAGCCCGCCCTGGTCCTTCCGTACTTCAGCAGACATCACAGCGCCGTCGCCCCTTCTTCAGAACCCGTCACCCACCGCCGGAAGGATGAGAACATCTCGCGCCCGTAACCTCGCCCCTCCGCCGGCGGCGGGGCGACCGGCCGTTCCCGCAATTCGTCGGGGTCCACCAGCAGCTCCAGCCGTCCCTCGTCGCAGTCGAGGCGAACAACGTCGCCGTCCCGGATTCTGGCGATCAGCCCGCCGGCGGCGGCTTCGGGCGAGAGGTGAATGGCCGCGGGCACCTTTCCGGATGCTCCCGACATTCGCCCGTCCGTCACCAGCGCGACGGACAGCCCCCTGTCCTGCAGCACGCCAAGCGCCGGGCTCAAGCCGTGCAGTTCGGGCATGCCGTTGGCCCGGGGGCCCTGAAAGCGGATCACGGCCACGACGTCACTGACGAATTCATTGCGCCGGAAGGCTTCAAGAAACGCAGCCTGGTCATCGAATACCCGCGCCGGCGCCAAGACCACGCGATGCTCCCGCGCCACGGCGGAGACCTTCACGATGGCGCGCCCGAGATCACCCTGGAGAAGACGAAGCCCTCCCTCCCCGCTGAAGGGGTCTTCCACCGGGCGGAGGATCGCCAGATCGCGGGACACCGTCTCGCCCTGGCGCCAGCTCACCGCACCGTCCGCATCGAGAAAGGGCTCGTCCGCATAGCGGCGCAGGCCCTGTCCGGCGACGGTGAGAACATCCTCCTGCAACAGTCCGGCATCGAGCAGCTGGCCGATCGTAAAGGCCATGCCCCCGGCGGCGTGGAAGTGGTTCACATCGCCAGAGCCGTTCGGATACATCCGCGCGAGCAGCGGCGTCACACGCGACAGCGCGTCGATGTCGTCCCAGTTGATCCTGATGCCGGCCGCCAGACCGACGGCGACCAGGTGGATCGCCAGATTGGTCGATCCGCCCGTCGCCAGCAAAGCCACGATCCCGTTCACCAGCGCCCGCTCATCGACCACATGGCCGATCGGGGCAGCTCCCGTACGGCCGAGGGCGACAGCGTGCGCCGCCGCCGCGCGGGTCAGCGCCTCGCGCAGAGGATCCTCCGGGCGCACGAACGCGGCGCCCGGCAGATGGAGCCCCATGACCTCCATCAGCAGTTGGTTGGAGTTTGCCGTACCGAAGAAGGTGCAGGTGCCCGGCCCATGATAGGACTGGCTTTCGGCCTCAAGAAGCTCATCGCGTGTCGCCTTGCCCTCGGCGAAACGGGCGCGAACCCTGGCCTTCTCGGGGTTCGGCAATCCGGACGTCATAGGCCCAGCGGGCACGAAGACGGTCGGCAGATGGCCGAACTCAAGCGCGCCGATCAGAAGACCGGGCACGATCTTGTCGCAGACCCCGAGACAGAGCGCCGCGTCGAAGGCGTCATGGCTGAGCGCCACCGCCGTGGCCATGGCGATCACATCGCGGCTGAACAGCGAGAGTTCCATGCCCGGCCGGCCTTGCGTCACCCCGTCGCACATCGCCGGAACACCGCCGGCGACCTGGGCCGTGCCGCCGCCCCTTCGCGCCGCATCGCGGATGATCTCCGGGTAGCCTTCGAACGGCTTATGGGCCGACAGCATGTCGTTGTAGGCGGTGATAACGCCGAGATTGGGGGTGGTAGTTGTCCGGACGCGCAGCTTGTCGCCAACCGGGGAAGCGGCGAACGCATGGGCCAGGTTTGCGCAGGACAGGTTGCTTCGGCCCGGGCCCGCAGCCCTCGCCGCATCAATGCGCGCCAGATAGTTCCGGCGGCTGTCGCGGCTGCGGTCGACGATACGGGCGGTGACTTCGGCAACGCGGGGATGAACAGGCGCGCCGGTCATGACGCCCACGCCACGACGGGGCCGGCCGCATGTCGAGGCAGGAGGCCCGCGACCTCCGCGGCCGGCGGGCGGTCCATCAAGTCTGCCAAGGGAACCCCGGTGAGGTGACTAGTCACGCCAGCTCCTTCCATCACGCTCGACAAGCGCCCGCCCCCCGTCAGGCCCCCATGACCCCGACGGATAGACTTCGAGGTCCGATGCCGCCTCGCTCCAGCCTTCGATGATCCCGTCCACCCAGCGCCAGGCCTGCTCGACCTCCGAACGTCCAACGAACAGGGTCGAATTGCCCTCGATCGCATCCAGCAACAGGCGTTCGTAGGCGATCCGGCGATCCTGCTGCAGATCGCTCTGTGTGATATCCAGCGTCACCGGAGACAGGCGCATGCCGTCCCGCGTCAGCCCCGGCATCTTGCTCATGAGCTGCAGGGAGATGTTTTCCTCCGGCTGCAGACGAATAATCAGACGGTTGGGCGACAGGTCCAGTTGCCCCTCGCCTTCGAAGACGGAGTGGGGAACATCCTTGAACTGAATGGCGATTTCAGTGCGACGGTCGGCGAGCGCCTTGCCCGTTCGCAGATAGAACGGGACACCTGACCAGCGCCAGTTATCGATGCTGGCGCGGATCGCCACATAGGTCTCGGTGTCCGAATCCGCCCCGCGGTCTTCCCTGTAGCCGGGCGCGTACTGCCCCCGGACCGTATCGTCCGATACCGTCCGGGCCCCGATGGCGCGCAGACAGCGGAGGACCTTGACCTTCTCGTTGCGGATCGCCTCCGGGTCCAGATTGGACGGCGGCTCCATGGCGATCAGGCAGACGAGTTGCAGGAGATGGTTCTGAACCATGTCCCTGAGAGCCCCGTACTCGTCGTAGTAGGGCCAGCGGCCGCCAACCGACTGGGTCTCCGCGATCGTTATCTGGACGTGATCAATGCTGAGATTGTTCCAGAGGGGCTCGAACATCGCGTTGCCGAACCGCAAGGCGATCAGGTTCTGAACCGTCTCCTTGCCAAGATAGTGGTCGATCCTGAAAATCTGTTCTTCACTGAAGACCTCGGCCAAGGCTTCATTGATCTGACGACAGGTCGCCAAGTCCCGCCCAAGCGGCTTTTCGAGGACAACTCTCGATCCGCCCCGGACCAGGCCGACCTCTTCCAGCCCCCTGCAGACCCGACCAAACAGAGAGGGCGACAGCGCCAGGAAGAAGAGGCAGTTCGAACGCTCGGGTATGCGATCAGCCAGGCGTCGCAGATCCTCGGGCTGTGTCACATCCAGCGAGAGATAGTCGAACCGTGCAGCGAAGCGGCGCCAGACCGAGTCGTCGGCGACCGCCAGCGATCGGGGATTGGTTGAAACCCCCGCCTGCACGCGCTGAAGGATAGCCTCGGCGGTGTCCCCCAGGCGCGAAACGCCGGTAACCCTGAAGTCGTCAGGCAGCAGGCCATCCAGGTCGAGGAAATACAGCGACGGCAGCAGCATCCGCGTCGCAAGGTCGCCGGTCGCGCCGAACAGGACCAGATGGTTGCAAATCCGGTCTTCAGCCAGCCATTTCCCTTGCGTCTCAAGGCGCATCGTCTGTCTCCCCGCGCCCTTCCTAGCGCACGCCCCCAAGAAATGATAGCGCTGTCATTTGATTGCACACCCTATCGGCGCGCCCTTCCCTGCGGCGCCGGGGCCGTCATGCCGACGCCATTTTTCGTCAGGAATTTCAATCATGGCATGGGAACTGAACGCCGCCGGGCGCCACAGCACGGGCGCACCCGCATATCCTTTTGCGCGACTCCCCCAAACCCGGTAGCGATCAGGCTCAAGGGAGGATCGTTCGCCGTGTCGGCAGTCACCATCACCGATGTCGCGGCGCGCGCGGGACTATCGATCAAGACGGTCTCTCGCGTCCTGAACAATGAGCCTAACGTGCGCGAAAAGACCCGCGATCGTGTGCTTGAGGCTGCCAGGGCGCTGGATTACCAGCCAAATCTGTCCGCCCGGAGTCTGGCAGGCGCCCGGTCATTCCTGATCGGCCTGTTCTTCGACAATCCGAGCCCTGCCTATGTCTATGATGTCCAGCTCGGCGCCGCATCGCGGTGCCGCGCCAGCGGCTATCACTTGACCATCGAGCCGGTCGACACGCAGGCTGACGACCTCGAACGGGTTGTGCGCGGCATCATTTCCACGCTCCGCCTCGACGGCGTCGTCCTGACACCGCCCGTCTGCGATGATGATCGCGTCCTGAGAGCCCTTGAGGCCAGCGGCACGCCCTATGTGCGGATGTCGCCGGATCGCGACCTTGGCCGCGCTCCTCGCGTCGGTATGGACGATACGCGGGCGGCGTATGAAATGACGCTAAACCTCATCGACATGGGGCACGTGGCGATCGGCTTCATTCTGGGACATCCCGATCACGGGGCCACGAACCTTCGCTACAAGGGTTTCGTCGAGGCGATGACGAGCCGCGGCCTGGTGGTGAATCCGGCCTTCGTCAAACAGGGTCTGTTTTCCTCACAGTCCGGTTTCGACTGCGCTGAAGCGATCCTCAACCAGCCGCAGCGGCCCACGGCGATTTTCGCCAGCAATGACGACATGGCGTTGGGCGTGATGGCTGCTGCAAACCGGCTGAAACTGTCCGTCCCGGACCAGCTTTCCGTCGCCGGTTTTGACAACACCCCCGCGGCGAGCACCGTCTGGCCTCACCTTTCGACCGTCGCGCAACCCATCTTCAACATGGCGTCAGCAGCCTGCGAACTGCTCATCAGCAGGGAAGCGGCCGTGATGGTTGAGGGAACCTGGGTCTCACAGTTGATGGACTTCGAGATCATCATGCGAGACTCGACCTGCCCGCCCACCCCGGCCCTATAGATCGCAGCGCTTGCCCTGCGGGCATGGGTAGACTCTCACATAGTCCACAAGCAGTTCGAACCCGGCCGGCCCCTCCGGCGGCAACGGTCCGCCCAGATCCCCTCCAACCGCAACGTTGAGGATCATCTGGAACGGCTGGTCATAGGGCCATGATCCGGCTTCGCCCTTCCCCGGCCGGCCGATGATCCGCCACTTCCCGGCGGGAGCATCGACACTGACCCTGATGTCCGAACGGCTCTTCAGGAGCCGGTAGGTGTGGAACGCGCCGCACGCCGCGGGCAGAGGGAACCGCGCGACTCTCGCCTGGCCGCCGAACCGCCACTGGTCATGCAGGGCGATTTGCATCTCGTTTTCCGAAAAGCTGGCCCCCGCCCATTCAGCGATGTCGATTTCACCGCGGGCGGGCCAGTGTCCCTGCTCGCCCAGCATCCAGATCGCCGGCCAGGCGCCGCGCCCGCAGGGCAGCTTCGCCCGCACCTCGAACAGCCCGAACCGCGGCAGCACCCCGGGGCGTGACATCAGCCGCGCCGATGTCGGCCCAGGGCCGGCCGGGCGGTCCGGATCGTTTACAACGGCCCTGATGTGCAGAAGGCCGTCCTGAACAAACAGGTTGGTCGATCGGCCCGTGTAGTACTGCAGCTCGCGGTTACCCCAGCCGGGGAGATCCGCCGGACCGTTGCCGGTTTCGAACCGCCACCGGGCAGGGTCGGGCGCCTGCGGAACGGCGGTCGAGTCGAATTCCTCAGCCCAGACCGGGGGAGTCGCCGCCCCCGCCATGATCGGCGTCATCAGGCCCAGAACGCCCAGCAAGGAGCCCAGCGCGGATCGAAGCCTCATCGACGCGAAGGCGGCCATGGGGACCTCGTCAATGGCAGGTGATCGTTGGCTTTGCGGCGCCGACAGGTTCGAGCCGGACATAGCTGAAGGACAGGTCGAGCTTGCCGCGGGTCGAAATCAGGAACGGCGTCTCCACCTTACTGGGGTCCAGACCCGACTTCACAAAGCAGTCCATATCGACCGTAACCCGCACCCATTGATCGGTCGGCACGGCCTTCAGCAGCCGCGTGATGTCGGCGCTGGCGCCGCACGGATAGACGCAGTCGATCCTGAGGATGGCCTGGCTCGTCGGGGGCGCGTGAACCTTGACGCTGAACGCCAGTTGGCGCGGCGTCTTCAGCAACGCCGTCCAGTCAGCGCCTCCGGTCGCCTGAAGGTACACTTGCGCAAGCCCCTGCCCTGTCCAGGCCGCGCGGAGCGCATCTTCCTGGACAAGGTGATCCACCTTGGTGACCGTTATGGTCTTGCTGGCCGACTGTGAGGCCGTGGCGGTCAGGGGTGTTTGCCACCCCATGGGGTCGCCGACAAAGGCCCGCCAGGGGGACACCGGTCCGCGGTCAAAAAACACGGTCTCGGACCGGTTCAGCAGCGCGCTGAGGCCAGAGACCTCCGGCAACGGACCGACCTTCGACGGCGCCGTGCGCGACAGGCCGTATCCGACCGGAAACACCAGGTCCGAGGCAGACCGGACCGGAGACGCCACGCCCGGCCAGCCAAACGGCAGACGCCCCGCAAAGTCGTATCCCGGCCTGCTCGGCTCCCCCTCGAACAACAGGTCCGCGACCCCCGCACCTTCGGTGCCCGGCAACCAGGCGGCGACAAAGGCGTCGGAGGCGTTGATCTCAGGGTTGGTCCACATCGGCCGCCCACTGAGGAACACGGTCACGACCGGAATGCCGGCGTCCCGAAGCTTGCGGAGAAGAGCGAGGTCACGCGGCGAGCGGGTGGACCAGCCCAGGTCCCGGATATCCCCTCGTCCTTCGGCATAGGGCTCTTCGCCAAAGACCACGATGGCCACGTCCGGCCGGGTTTCGTAGGCGCCGTCGACGCTGAGGGTCGCCGAGCCGCCCGAGGCCCGGACAAGCTCGGAAATCCCCTTGAAGATCGACGTCGCACCCGGGAAGTCCGCGTTGCTGGTTTCAGTACCCTGCCAGGTCAGGGACCAACCGCCCGCCTGCATCGGAATGTTGTCCGCGCCCACGCCGGCCACGAGAACATTCTGCTTTCGCGCCAGAGGCAGCAGCCCCTGATCGTTCTTCAGCAGAACCAGGGACTGTCTTACAGCCTGTCGGGCGAGTTGCCGTTCCGCGGCGCTCGCGATGGCGCCGTCCCGGGCCGATCCGTCCAGAGCCGAGGGAAGCCCCTGCTCGAAGAGACCCGCACGCAGCTTGACCCGCAGAATGCGGCTGACCGCGTCATCGATCCGCGCCTGCGGGATCACGCCGCTCCGCACCTGTAGGATGATGTTGTCGTAGAGGCCCTTCCAGTCATTGGGCGCCATGATCATGTCGATGCCGGCATTGATCGCATCGGGGCAACTCACATTGGAGCAGCCGGGCACCTGCGAAATGGCATTCCAGTCAGAGACGACAAAGCCGTCGAACCCCATACGCCCCTTGAGGACGTCAGTGATCAGGTAGCGGCTGGCGTGCAGCTTCCGGCCTTGCCAGCTGCTGAACGAGACCATGACCGTCTGCACATCCGCAGACAGGGCGCCGTAATAGCCGGCCGCATCCCGGTCTCGCAGGACCTCTTCGCTGGCGGTGTTGTCGCCCTGGTCCACCCCGCCGTCGGTGCCGCCATCGCCGATGAAGTGCTTTGCGGTGGCGACGACACGCTGGGGCCCCAGTTGGTCCGTCGCGCCGGGCGCGCCCTGAAGCCCGGCGACAAACGCCTGACCCAGCAGCCTGACCATGGCGGGGTCCTGGCTGAAGCCTTCATAGCTCCGGCCCCAGCGGGGATCCTGTACGACGGCGAGCGTCGGCGCAAAAACCCAGCCTATCCCGGTCTGCCGGACGTCTCGCGCGACGGCGGCGCCGATCGCTTCGACGAGCGCAGGATCACGGGTGGCGCCCAGGCCAATGTTGTGAGGGAAGAGAACAGCGCCAAAGAGGTTGTTGTGCCCGTGAACGGCATCGACGCCCCAGATGACCGGGATGGCCGGCAGGCCGCCATCGACCGACATCGACGCACGATAGTATCGGTCCGCAAGCGCCGACCAGTCCGCCGCCGTGGCCCGGGCGTCGTTTCCAGGAAACGACCCTCCTCCGTTGAGCACTGACCCGAGGTGATAGCGGCGGACGTCTTCAGGTGAGGCCGACTTGATTTCGGCCTGGATCATCTGGCCGACTTTCTGCTCAAGCGTCATCCGCGACAGGAGTGACGCCACCCGCTGCTCGACCGCGCCGCCTTCGCCCGACCAGGATGCAGGCCGGACGGGCTTCGGCGACGCGGGCCAGGCGACCGGCGCCGGCGCCACCTGGGAAAACCCGGCGCCGGCGAACAGCCCTCCGCCGAGAACCAAAGACAGCGCAGCTGCGGTCAGCCCCCGGCGGAAGATGTTTCGCTCGCTCAACTAGAACCCCTTGTGGAACTTCACGCCAAACGACCGGGGCGGGAAGTAGGTCGCGCGCATGAAGCCGGGGCCCGGGTCCATCCACTGACGGACCAGTTCATCCGTTGCGTTGTAGACGTAGATCTCCGCACCCCAGTGATCCTGCTCGTTGATGAAGCGTAGAGCGGCATTCGCCGTGGCGAACGAGTCCTGCGCGAAGCTGAACGGACCGGTGTCCAGATTGCTGTCGTTGAAGAACATCTTCGACTGCCAGTGCACCGACACATAGGGGCTGACGCGGATGCCGTTCGACAGGCGCCAGTTGTGCTCGAAGTTGACCGTAGCCGAAAACTCGGGAGCCCAGGGCAGCTTGTTGCCGACGTAGGAGGTGGGACGACGGCCGGCGGCATTAAGCGGCGGACAGGCCTTCAGCCCCAGGTAAGCGCGCTGGAAGCAGTACAGTCCGTCTTCAGCGTCCGGGAAGTCGGTGATCTCGGAGTTGTTGTACGAAACCCAGCCGGTCAGGTGGCCGCCGTCGTAGGGCGTCCAGTCAACCTCGAGCTCAGCGCCACGAATACGCGCGCCCGCAATGTTGGTGGTGAGGTTCGTGCCGATGCTGACGTGGGTCGCGGGATCCTCGCCGACAATGACGTAGCCGGTCTTCTGCATGTCAGTGAAGTCGGTCTGGAAGACCGTCGCGATCAGATTGAGACGCTGACCGGGGAAGCGGGCCTTGAGACCGGCTTCGTAGTTGATGTCCGTTTCAGGATCATACGGGAACGACGTCAGGTTACCGCAGTTGCAGGTGTCGACCTTGTCGCCGAAGCCGCCCGCCTTGTAGCCGGTCGCGACGGACGCATAGGCAAACAGGTTGTCGTTGATCGTATAGTCGAGGCCCAGCTTCCAGGTGCCCTTTTCCCAGGACGCCTCATAGCTGTTGTCACTGCCCGTGATGCGTTGGGTAAACGTCGGCGAAGACGTCCCCATGTCGCGGGTCAGAACGTTGGACTGATACTGCTGGTCCCAGCCCGGAACGATGCCGGTGAGCCCCCAGCTCTCCTGCCAGAACGCACCCGATGGATCGAACTGGCCCGGATTAACCCAGTAACCGATCGTCTGATAGTTCGAGCCGCCCTGGTCGCTCTTCTTGTCCCAGGAGTAGCGATAGCCCGCCGTGAAATTCAGCCGGTCACTGTAGGCGTAGTCGATCTGGCCGAAGATGGCCGTGGAGATCGACTGCCGATCGGGCTGGATGAACGCCTGGGCCAGCGGCACCGGCGTCACGCAACACCAGGGCGCGTCGACGTCGAAGCGGATGGCGTTCTTTTCCCGGGAATCAAACAGCCCCGCGACCCATTGCAGCTTTCCGTCGCCGTCCGACTTTATCTGCAGCTCCTGGACCAGGGAGTCGTAGCGGGACCAGCGGGTGCGCAGCTGCAGGTCTTCGAAGGGGAACAGGGCGTTGGCGGACACGCTGAAGCCGAGCCCCGAAATGGCGCCGGGGTTGTTCACAAGCGGGCCAAAATTCGTTCCGCAGCAAATCCGCTGCGCCATGCCGTAGCCCGGATCGTTCGGGCTGGCGAAGACGCCGCCGTCACCGTCGTACTGCTGGCTGCGCCGCTCACGCGAGAAGGCGGCGCGGTATTCGACGGTCATGCCTTCGGCCGGATGCCAGGTCATCACCGACCGAACGCCGCCAATCTTGAAGTTGAGCTTTCCGGGGACGTTGATGTGCGCGGTGAGCTGGTCTTCGGTGCAGGCGAAATAGTAGCCCTGCGCCTTTTCACAGTCCTTGAGCGAGATCCCACCGGGGCTGGTGTCGACGTAGCTCTCGAACGTGACCAGCCATTCGAAGCTGTCATTCGGGCTGTAAAGCGCACTGGCGCGTGCGGACCAGCGATTGGTCGCAGTGTAGGCTTCGCCCTTCCCGACCGGGGTGTTCCAGCGCTGATCGGTATTCGGAATTCCGTCGGCGACAATGCCGCCAGCGGCCCAGGCCAGGTCGAACCTGTCCTGGTCCTGCTTGATGTAGCCGTCCGTCTCCTCGCCACTGAGGGCGAAGCGAACGGCGAGCACGTCGGTGATGGGCTGGTTGTAGACCAGGCGCAGGGCCTGGTGATTGAAGTTGCCGCGCTCGCCCTCGATCTCGACGCTCGCTCCATTGAACGACGGCTTTTTGGGCAGGATGTTGATGGCGCCGGCCGTCGAGTTGCGACCGAACAGGGTCCCCTGGGGCCCACGCAGAATTTCGATCCGGTCCACATCGTGCAACAGGCTCATCCCGGCCTGCGGGCGTGGCGAGTAGACCCCGTCCAGGTGGATGCCGACGGCCGGATCGCCCAGCTCGGTGAAGTTGTTCGACGTCACACCGCGGATGGTGACCTGAACGCCGGAGTCGCTGGGCGAGAAGCCAACCTGCATGCTGGGCACCATCGCGCCGAGCTCACGCACGTCGGAGACGCCGTCCCGCTCAAGCGCCGATCCGCTGACGGCCGACACCGCAACGGGCGTTTCCATCATCAGGGTTTCGCGTTTCGTGGCTGTGACCGTAACCGCGTCAAGCGTGGTTTCAGCGCCGGAATCCGCAGGCTTGGGCTGTGTGACGGGCGCCTCGGCGGCGGCTTGGCGAGCTTGAGACGCACCGGCCCACATCAGGACTGAGGCCGCGACACCAAATGACAACGCTGTCTTTTTCAGAACCATTCCGTAGTCCCCCCTTCGTTTCCACCCAGACCTTTACGGTCCATTTTCCATACCCATAAATGACAACGCTGTCTTTTGCCAGGCAATTCCGTTGCCGACCCTCAGGCAGGATCCCGCCCCCCTGCCAGCAGACAGTTCGGTAAGCATGCCGAAGCTAGCCCGGCCTTATCAGTCGGCAATGCCGCGCAAGGTCAGGCGACCAGCAAAACCAGTCGCGACCGGATCGGAGCCGCCCCAAACCGGGGCGCTTGAGGCCAGTCCGGAAAGGCTCAATGCTCCCGCGAGCACCTCAGCGATCCGCGAGGCCGGCTAAGGAGACCCGTTCGCGCTGGCCCGCCCCGACGCCAGCGTATCCTTCTGATATACATAACGAAACTTGTTATGGCAGAGGGGCTGGAACCCACAACCCTGACACCGTCACCCGTGTTTGGATTGGTTTCACCCAGGTCGCAGATATCGGAAGCCGGGTCGCCGCGTGACGGATCCCCTGAAATTGCGCCGACATTTCGGAGACTTGCGCGCGTATCAAACCCGACGTCGGGGGCGAGGCACGGCCCACCAGGCTGCCGATCCACACTCGTGACCGTCTTAGGTTGTGCGCGAACAACCGACCGAGCTTCAGAGTCCTGCACCGGATGGTCTCGTAGCTGGCATCGACACCCCGCTGCACGAGCAGATCTTCAACATCCAGAAGACTCAGCGTGACCCAGAAGTACAGCCGTACCGCATGCGGGATACTCTCCGGCAGGCGTCACACCACGACCGGAGACAAGTTGACCTTAAACTGACAGCGCCGCCAGACAGTCGCTGCAGCCTGTCTCTTCGCGGGGTTCAACTTGCCAAGATGGACAGCGGCAAGCCCCATTCGGATGCCGCCGTTGCCGGACCACGGCGTCCAGGCAATCAGAAGCCCGTCGGACTGATCCTCAAGAAGGGTAAAGTGCGTTGGTCCGTCGTCCAAAGCGTGTTCGAGCGGCGGGGTCATCTCGACCTGCGGCATCAGAAGCGATTCAGACCAACGGGCTGCGCCAGACCGCCTCAACGCTGGTTCATACTCTTCAGATGCTGGCGCGATCGCAGCGTTGAGGACGAACTCGTCCTCTTCCGGCAGGCCCTTTCAGACATCCGGTCTTTCACCTGCGACCGGGGCCGCACGCGCCCGGGCGACAAATCCCAGGTCGAGCCGGCGCTTCAGGCTGAGCGGGAGGCGTCCAAGCCACCAGGCGTGGCCGCGAAGGGCCAGTCCGGTTCCGTCCCCAAGATCCATGATCGACAGCCAGGTCGTCTGCGGACGGAAAGCCCGGAGCGGCCGCCCACCGGCCAGCGCGGCCAGATTGTGCGCCAGAACCGGCGATGCCCGCACACCGAAGACGCCCACGCAGGGTCGCGGGTCAGAGGCGCCAACCGCGCAGTCGCCGGTGGCGAATATCCGCGCGTCTTCAGTGGTCTGCAGGGTTGGAAGGGTCATCAGCCGGCCGGCCGGATCGACCGGAAGATCGAGGCCACCCGCCAGTCGGGGCGCGACGAGGCCTGTCGCAAGGACAAGGGCGTCGCACCCGATTTCCTGACCTGAGGCCAGCCTGCAGCGGCGCTCGCCCCGCGACACGACGGTTCCGTCCAGAATGCTCGCCCCACGTCTTTCGATCGCCGCGACCACGGACCGGATCGCGGCCGGTGGCGCCCACACACCGCCGGGCGGCGGCCCCACAAGCGTCACCCGGGGCGTGACGCAGGACCGTTCGCAGAGTCCGACAAGCGCCGCCGTAACCTCGATGCCGGCCTGACCGGTTCCGGCGACGACCAGCGCAGGGCATCGGCCGGTCAGCGCGATCTCAGCATTGAGCCAGCGTCCAAGATCCAGCAGTTGCGACAGCGGTTTTACCGCCCAGACACCGGCCGCGTCGCCGAGCGCGTGGAGATCAGCGGTCCGGCTGCCGATGTTCAGCGACAGGGCGTCCCAGGGCAGCGTCGTCCCGTCCTCGAGGGTGATCTGTCGGCCTTCGCGGTCAATCGCGGCAACCTCGGAGGGGTGAAACGCGACGCCGACGTCAGCGGCCAGTCTCGCCACGTCGATCTCCCCGGCGTCCGGCGCCAGGGCGCCAGACAGGATGCCGGTGGCCAGTCCGGAATAGTGAAACCGCGGCGGGCTTATCAGGCTGAGGTCGACGCCCGCCGTACGCAGTCGACGGGCATGGCGCAGCAGACCCAGATGCGCATGACCGGCCCCGGCCAGAAGGATTCTCATCGACAGACGACGACGTCGCCCTGCTCCACAAGTACGCGCGGCGCGGGGGCCAGGGTCAGGCCGCGCCCGTCGGTGCTGGCGCCGGTGACGACGTCGAAAGCGTAGTCATGCCACGGACAGCGGATGCAGCCGTCGACAACCGGCGTCTCCCCGAGCGGCCCGAGCCAGTGTGGACAGGTGGCGGCGTGGGCAATCAGCCGGCCGTCGAGCTCAAGCAGGCGAAACCGCTCCCCGCCGAACTCCACCAGCCGTGGCAGGCTGGCGCGGACAGACTCAACGGGTCCGAGGTTGAGGGCGGCCACGCCGTCCCGCGAGACGCTCCGACGCGCGGCAAGCGCCCGTTCACGCTCGACCATCATCGCCTCGTCCTCGTCCCACAGACGGGCGTAGATTTCGACGTAGCGCTCACCGATCCGGGCGAGACGCTCCGGCCGGGCCTCGGCGACGTGAAAGCTGACCGCGACCGCGGTCCGGTCAGTCCCCAGAGGCGTCAGGGTCGTCCAGATCTCGGTCCCCGCGCCGGGGCCCTCGACCGTCGCCGAACAATAGCGACCGGCCGCCCTGTCGATCCGCACCGTGATGATCTGGGCCCGCGACTCGTCGCCGGGTTGGTTCACCACCCGGGCGCTCCAGCCCCAGGAGCCGCTATCCAGCAGCGCAATGCTGTGGAACTGGCCGTTGTGCAGCGCCGGCAGATGCTCCCAGTCGAGCACGTTCTCCCAGACCCTGGCGATCCCCACGGCGACGTCGCGGTCATAGCGGCCGGCCAGGTGAAGCCCGGGATCAGGCGTCGGCGTTGTCTCGGTGGCGACCGGCATCAGGGTCGACTACCCGCCCGCCGGCGCCTTGGCCTTGATCGCCGCAAGCAGGG
>CANJYY010000020.1 GCA_947479185.1 Caulobacteraceae bacterium | reverse complement strand
CTGAAGGCCTGGTCGCGGAACACCGTCAGACCCTCCTTCAGGCACAGCTGGAACCAGTCACGGCATGTGATCCGGTCGCCGGTCCAGTTGTGGAAATACTCATGGGCCACGACGCTCTCGATGCGCTTGTAGTCCATGTCGGTCGCGGTCGCGGAGTCCGCCAGCAGCAGGGCCGAGTTGAAGATGTTGAGGCCCTTGTTCTCCATGGCCCCGAAGTTGAAGTCGCGCACGGCGACGATCATGAACAGGTCCAGGTCGTACTCGCGGCCGAAGGCGTCCTCGTCCCACTTCATCGCCCGCTTGAGGCTGTCCATGGCGTATTCGGCGCGGGCCGACATGCCCGGGTCGACGTAGATGCGCAGGTCGACGGTGCGGCCGCTCATGGTGACGAAGCTGTCGACCAGTTCGTCCAGCTCACCGGCCACCAGCGCGAACAGGTAGCAGGGCTTGGGGAAGGGGTCGTTCCAGACGGCGTAGTGGCGATCCTCGCCGGCCGGGCCGCTCTCGACCAGGTTGCCGTTGGCCAGCAGGCGGTGGAAGGCCGTGTCGGCCTCCATGCGCACCGTGTAGCGGCTGAGCACGTCGGGCCGGTCGAGGAACCAGGTGATGCGGCGGAAGCCCTCGGCCTCGCACTGGGTGCAGAACCGGCCGCCGGACATGTACAGGCCCATCAGCGCGGTGTTGGCCAGCGGGTCGATCTCGACCTCGGTCTCCAGCGTGAAGCCGGCCGGCAGGTCCGACAGGGTCAGGGTCTCGGGCGTCGCCTCGAAGGCATGCAGCACGCCGTCGATCATGACGGAGAGGGTCTTCAGCCCTTCGCCGTCGAGCACCAGCGGGTCGGCGTGGTCGCCGTTGCGCCGGACCGTCAGCCGGGCCTTCACCCGCGTGGCCGAGGGCTGCAGATCGAAGTCGAGGAAGACCTCGTCGATCAGGTAGGCGGGCGGCCGGTACTCGGCCAGGCGGACGGGCTGGGGCGTTTCTGTGCGCATGGGATGTATCTAGCGTCGCGCGGGCCGCCGCGCCACGGGCCGCGCATGAACAAGGCGTGAGTCGCGCTTTGCTCCGGGATCAGGCCGCGTCGGTCGCCCGCCCGGCGGCCGGCGTCGCCGCGGCGGCCGGGACTTCCTCGACATAGCGCTCGATGGCCGCCGCGCGGCGGGCCAGCTCGGCGACCACGGGCGGTGCGTCCTCGGGCGACTCCGACACCAGGGCGATCAGCTCGCGGGCGATGGCCCGCAGGCGCGGGGCGCTGGCGATCAGCCGGGCCTGGCGCTCCATCCTGTTGGGATCGCGGTCGTATTCCGCGCCCGGCGTCCGCCAGCCGCCCCAGTCGGCCTCGTCGGTGACCACGACCGGATAGGTGCCGGGAAAGGGGTGGTGGGCGCAGTCGCCTTCCTGCTGCCACTTGTTCTTGGCGCGCATCAGCCGCCAGCCTTCGCCGGGCAGCGCGCCGTCGGCGTCCTCGACGCGGTCCTCGGGGCGCAGTTCATGGGCGTGAAACTCGCGGCCGAGGCCGACGTCGTAGGTCACGCGGACCGGTTCATCGAAGCCCTTGGCCCAGATCGGCACGATCCGGTCGATGGTCGCCCAGGCGCCGACGCTCTCGACCCATACCTTCTGGTTCTTCTGGAAAACGGCCTTCGCCATGCACCCGCGCCATCGTTCTGATTGGTGATTGCATAAGAACCTGAATTCATTGACGCGAGGTCAATCTTTCCCCACGCGGAAACGCCGCTACATTGCGCCGCTGAAGGTTCGCACAAACGCCCTGCGTCCTTCGACACGCCGCTTCGCGGCTGCCCGGGATGACGTGCATTTTCGGCGCGTCCCGCCGGGTAGTGGCCGCGGGATGCGCGTCGAACCACGCACAGAGGCGCCACCGGGAGAGAGACGTGAATTTCGACTATTCCGACGACCAGAAGTTCCTCAAGAACGAGGCGCGCAAGTTCCTTGAGGCCCGTTGCACCAGCGCCGCCGTGCGCAAGGTGCTCGACAACGCCGACGTGTCGTTCGACGCCGACCTGTGGAAGGGCGTCGCCGAACAGGGCTGGCTGGGCGCCGCGATCCCCGAGGAATTCGGCGGTCTGGGTCTGGGACACATCGAGCTGTGCGCCATCGCCGAGGAGATGGGCCGCGTTGTCGCGCCGATCCCCTTCGCCTCGACGGTGTTCTTTGTCGCTGAAGCCATCCTGCTGGCCGGCGACGACGCCCAGAAGGCCGACCTGCTGCCGAAGATCGCCGCCGGCGAGCTGATCGGCTGCTTCGCCACCTCGGAAGGTCCGGGCGTGGTCAACGCTTCGAACCTGTCGGCCAAGGTCGAGGGCGGCAAGCTGACCGGCGTGAAGATCCCGGTGACCGACGGCGACATCGCCGATCTGGCCATCGTGCTGGCCAACGAGGGTGGCAAGGCCGGCCTGTTCCTGGTCGACCTGAAGGGCGCCGGCGTCAGCCGCGACACGCTCCAGAGTCTCGATCCGACCCGCGGCGTCGGCCGCCTGACCTTCGCCGGCGCGCCGGCGACCCGTCTGGGCGCGGCCGGCGACGGCTTCACCCTGACCGAGCAGGTGTTCGACCGCGCGGCCGTGCTGCTGGCCTTCGAACAGACCGGCGGCGCCGACAAGTGCCTGGAAATGGCCCGCGAATACGCCCTCGGCCGCTACGCCTTCGGCCGCGTCATCGCCGGCTATCAGGCGATCAAGCACAAGCTGGCCGACATGTACGTCAAGAACCAGGTCGCCCGCTCCAACGCCTACTACGGCGCCTGGGCCTTGAACACGAACGCCCCCGAGCTACCTGTCGCCGCGTCGGCCGCGCGTATCGCCGCGTCCGAAGCCTACTGGTTCGGCAGCAAGGAGAACATCCAGACGCACGGCGGCATGGGCTTCACCTGGGAAGTCGACTGCCACCTCTACTATCGCCGCTCGCGGCAGCTCGGCCTGGTGGCCGGCGCGCCGAAGGTCTGGAAAGAACGGCTGGTCAGCCAGCTTGAACGCAAGAACGCCGCGTAAGCGGGAGGGAAAGATCATGGATTTCAACGACAGTCCCGAAGAAGCCGCCTACCGCGAAGCCGCTCGCGCCTGGCTGGAAAAGAACGCCGCCGAGCACAAGGGCGGCGCCAGCGCCAACGGCCGCCGGCCCAACAGCCCCGAGCACATGGCGCTGGCCAAGTCCTGGCAGGCCAAGAAGGCTGAAGCCGGCTACGCCTGCATCACCTGGCCCAAGGAATGGGGCGGCGCAGGCGGCACGCCGCTGCAGTCGGTCATCTTCGGTCAGGAAGAATCGAAGGTCGGCGTCAACTACGGCTACTTCACCATCGGCCTGGGCATGTGCGTCCCGACCGTGATGGCCTTCGCCGACGCCGAGACCAAGACCCGCTTCGTGGGTCCGGCCCTGCGCGGCGAGGAAATCTGGTGCCAGCTGTTCTCCGAACCGGCCGGCGGCTCCGACGTGGCGGCCACCCGCACCAAGGCCGTCCGTGACGGCGACGACTGGGTGATCAACGGCCAGAAGGTCTGGACCACCGGCGCCCAGTATTGCGACTACGGCATTCTGCTGGTCCGCACCGATCCCGACGTGCCCAAGCACAAGGGCATGACCATGTTCTGGATCGACATGCACGATCCGGCCGTGGACGTGCGTCCGATCCACCAGGCCTCGGGCGGCAGCGAGTTCAACGAGGTCTACTTCAGCGACCTGCGCGTGAAGGACAGCCAGCGTCTGGGCGAGGTCGGCGACGGCTGGAAGGTCGCGCTGGTCACCCTGATGAACGAGCGTCTGGCCGTCGGCGGCTCCTCTGGCCCCGACTACAAGACGATCATGGATCTGGCCCGCCAGGTCACCGGTCCGGGCGGCGCGGCCATCAAGGACGGCGCCTTCCGCGAGAAGCTGGCCGACTGGTACGTGGCGGCCGAAGGCCTGAAGCTGACCCGTTTCCGCACCATGACCGCGCTGTCGCGCGGCCAGACGCCGGGACCGGAAAGCTCGATCGGCAAGATCATCGCCGCCAACCAGATGCAGGACATGTCCAACCAGGGCGTGGAGATGGAGGACCAGTACGGCATCCTCGTCGACCCGTCCGAGGCGCCGATGCAGGCCGCGTTCCAGCAGTCGCTGCTGTGGGCTCCCGGCCTGCGCATCGCCGGTGGTACGGATGAAATCCTGAAGAACATCATCGCCGAGCGGGTCCTGGGCCTGCCGGGCGACGTGCGCGTCGACAAGGACGTGGCCTTCAAGGACGTGCCGACGGGTCGCTGATCCCGCGGTATCGCGAAACGACAGGGAAGGGCGCGGCGCGAGCCGCGCCCTTTTCCGTCTCCAGGCGGGGCGCCGGCGACGTCGCGTGATTCCCTCGTCCGTATCCCGCGTGGCGCAGGGTCGGGAACCCGACGGATCAATCATCCCATAAACGCGGGTCTTGTGGCGCCGAAACCACCGTTATGTTCGCCTGTCGGGCGAACATGGTTCACTCGCGGCCGATGCAGGCGAATTGTTGCACCTCCCGCCTCGTGGCCGCGCTTGACTCCCACGGGAGCCCTGCGAAGAGTCACTAGCCGGATGGTTAACGGCCGGGCTGGACGGGGGTTACAGTATGCACGAGACCAGCGACGCCATTGGCCGCCCGGACGGGACGGCGCAAGGCCCGCTGATCCGCGGCGCTTCGATCGTGGCTCTGATCGCCGCGGTCGTGATTCCCCTGGTCGGCTGCGACAGCGGCGCGGAGAGCTTTTTCGGCAAGCCGGGAGACTCCGCCTGTCCGAGGCCGCAGATCCCCACGGGCGTGGCGCCGCAGTTCAACACCCAGCAGCTCGAGATCCGCGTGCTGCGTCGTCGCGGGTTCACCGGCGACTTCTTCTCCCAGCTGGAGCTGGCCCGCCGCTACGAGGGCGTGAAGGCCGCCGACAAGAATCTCGAGGATTCGGTCGAGGCCGCCGTCTGGTACGCGGTGGCCCTGTCCAATGGCGACGGCTACGCGCCGATCTCCGCCTATGGCCGCCGTTCGCCGCAGGGTGAACAGAAGGCCATTTCCCGGTACGACGACTGCCGCGCCGTTGAGCGGAACATCGCCTACAAGTCGCTCGACCGGCTGCTGTCGCAGATGTCGTCCGAGGAGCAGGAAAAGGTCCGCAGCCGCGTGATCTACATCCTGTCGACCCAGGGCGCGTCCGGCTACCGCACGCTGTCGCGGATGCACGACAACTTCTTCGGCCCGTTCGGCGAGCCGTCGGACAATCCGCAGGCCGGTCTGGCGCGGGGCAAGCCCTACAAGCCGGGCACGCCCCAGGTGCTGAACCTGTTCCCGCGCAACGACGTCGACGCCTACCTCTACAACTTCCTCGCCGTTCAGACCGGTGACGTCAGCGCCTATGTGATGCTCAAGGACTTCGAGCGCTCGTCGCCGGAGCGGGCGGCTGTCGGCCAGTACGTCGAGGCCAAGGCCAAGCGCTGGATTCCGCCCTACGAGTTCTATCCGCCGGAATCGCCGTCCTCGGGCGTGCCGCATTCCGACGAGAGCGACCAGATCGGCGACGCGCAGCAGGCGGCGCTGGGCCGGATCCGCGAGCTGCCGTTCATCCACATCGGCGAGTCCCTGTTCTACCTGCGCGCGGCGACCCGCGCGGCGACCACCGAGGACGCCCTGTATCCGCAGGAAATCCAGGACTTCCAGGCCCGCATCGGCCGGCCGCAGACCGGCGTGCTGACGCCGATCGAGAAGGTCCGGGTCATCCAGTACGCGGCCGTCAACGGCTCGCCCAAGGCGCAGCTGGTGCTGGCGGTGATGTACGCCGAGGGCGTCGGCGTGCCGCGCGACTACGCCCGCGCCTTCCACTGGTTCGCCGAGGCCGACCGTCAGGGCTCGGCCGAGGCCAAGTACGCCATGTCGACCTACTTCTCGCTCGGCGTCGCCGGCGTGGCCGACCAGGACAAGGCCAAGGCCGTCGTCTACCAGATCGATTCCGCCCTTTCGGGCTTCAAGCCGTCCGTGGGACGCCTGCAGCAGGTGCTGGCCCAGGTGTCCCGACCCAGCCGGCCGACACCCCGCGACAGGGACTATGACCGATGAACAGGCTGACTCGTTTTCTGGTGATGTCGGGCGCGGCCATGAGCCTGCTCGGCGCCGTCGGTCCGGCCCAGGCCTTCCCTGATCAGGCCGCGGGCATCGACGCCCAGCTCCGTCCCAACTTCGGCGGCCTGATCGCGCCGCCGCTGCGTCCGCGCTGGCGGCCTGATCGCCGGCGCCATGACCAGTATCGTCCGGGCCGGCGGCCCGGCTGGCCGCGCGAGCGCACGGCGATGAGCTGGACGGCCGACTGCACGGACGCCCGCGACGGCGACACGCCGATCAACGACGGCCTGCAGAACCTGGCCGACTACGGCACCCTCTATGTGCGCGGCGTCTGCCACGAGAGCGTCTGGATCGACCATCCGGTGACCATCGTCGGGCAGGGCGCCTCGATCTTCGACGAGGGTTCCGGCAAGCCCGCGACCATCACGCCGCCGGACGGCGAGACCTGCATCCGGGTCAACTCCAACGTCGAGCAGGTCGAGATCCGCGACATGGTCCTGTCGACCGAGCATGGCGGCCGCGCCAGCTGTGTCGAGACCTGGGACTCGAAGGTCGCGCTGGTGCGCACCGTCGTCCGCTACTGGGGCGACACCACCGCGGTGCTGGTCACCGGCGGCAAGCTGATCCTCAGCGAAAGCTTCATCGACGCCCGCACGCTCGACGCGGCCGTGGTCGTTGACGGCGGCCTGATCGACATGAGCCGCAGCCGCATCCTCGGCGAGGAAGCCGGCCTCGACCTGACGCCGGGCGTCGGCGACAGCCGCATCGTCCAGAGCGGCGTGTTCGGCCGCGACGCGGGCCTGCCCGCCGGCAACGGCATCATGGTGCACGGCCAGCGCAGCGGCTCCGGCGCCCTGAAGATCGACAACACCATGGTCTGCGGCTGGCGCAACGGCCTGCATCTGGACCGCGCCTCGATCGTCACGGCGATCCACAGCCGCTTCTGCCGCAACACCGTCGGCGTGGTCTCGGACGGCGACCTGACCCTGACGGAATCGGTCATCGGCGCCCGCGAGGTCGGCATCTACGCCGCCACCGGCCGCGCCGCCCTGCGCTACAACCGCATCTATGGCTGGAGCGACCGGGCCATCTGGATGGAGCCGGGCGTCGAGGTCGTGCGCGAGTTCAACTACGTCTACTACGACCAGTGCTGGACGCGGAACTGGTCGCCCGGCGAGTTCTGCCAGCGCACCAGCCAGCTGCCCCAGGCGGCCCGCGACGACAGCGTCTATTCCAGTCCCTACCGCGACTGGTGGGAGGCGGACGCCTACGAGCGCGGCTACCAGCGCGACGGGGCGCCGACGTTCCAGGCCCCGATCGGCCCCCCGCCGCCGCCGGCGCCCCCGCCGCGCCGTCGCTGGGGCAAGCGCAACCGCTAGGCCGGATCGGTATTCACGCGATCTGCGGTCGGCTCAGACCTAGACGCTCCCCCTTTGGGGAACCAGTCAGCCCGCCGGGCTGACTGAAGGGGGCTGCGGCGCACCAGACCCCCTCCGTCTCGCCCTCGGCGAGCTACCTCCCCCCGGGGCGGCGTATCAGCCCATCGAGGCCGTCAGGGAACCGACAGCGCGAGGGGCGGGGGCTTTCGGGCCCTGGTCGCCTGTTCGAAGGCGTAGCCGTAGGCCAGCAGCCGGGCCTCGCTCCACTTCGGACCGACGAAGCTCAGACCCACCGGCAGGCCGCCGACCTGGCCCATCGGCACGGTCAGGTGCGGATAGCCCGCGACCGCTGCCGCGCCGCCCGCGCCGCCGCCGACATAGCGGTCCTTGAGCACCGGATCGATCAGCCAGCCCGGCCCCATCGTCGGCCCGACAAGGGCGGTGACGTCGTATTTCTTCAGCAGGGCGTCGATGCCCTTGGGGCCAGCCAGGCGGCGGGCGTCGTCGCGCGCCTTCAGATAGGCCGGGTCGGTCAGTCCGCCTGTCTTCTCCGCCGCCTCGAACAGTTCCTGGCCGAACAGCGGCATTTCGCGGTCGGCGTGGGCCCGGTTGAAGGCGATCACGTCGGCCAGGGTGCGGGTCCTGACCTTGTCGGGGTCGGTCGAGGCCAGATAGGCGTTCATGCCGGCCTTCAGCTCGGTCAGCAGCACGACCAGTTCGTTCGCGCCGATCTTGTCCCGGTCGGGGAAGCCCGGCACGTCGACCAGCGTCGCGCCCTGGGCCTTGAGCGCCTCCAGCGCCTGTTCGAACACCGCGTCGGTTTCCCTGTGGAAGCCGGCGGCGTAGCGCATCACGCCGATCCGCACGCCCTTGAGGGCATTGGGATTGAGCGTCCTGGCATAGTCGCTCCGGCGCGCGTCGGCCTCGGCGGTGGCCGGGTCGGCGGGGTCGCTTCCGGCCATCACGGTCAGCAGGTTGGCCGCGTCCTCGACCGTGCGGGTCATCGGGCCGGCGGTGTCCTGGCTGGCGCTGATCGGCACGATGAAGGTGCGCGAGACCAGGCCGACCGTCGGTTTCAGGCCGACCAGCCCGTTGACGGCGGCGGGGCATGTGATCGAGCCGTCCGTCTCGGTGCCGATGGCCGCCGCCGCAAGCCCCGCCGCCACCGCCGCGCCGCTGCCGGCCGAGGAGCCGCAGGTCGAGCGGGCCAGGTCGTAGGGATTGCGCGCCTGGCCGCCGACGGCGCTCCAGCCGGAGAGGGAGTCATCGGAGCGGATGTTGGCCCATTCCGACAGGTTGGCCTTGCCGAGGATCACCACGCCGGCGGCCCGCAGCCGGGCGATCACCGGCGCGTCGCGGCCCGAGATATTGCCGGCCAGCGCCAGCGATCCGGCTGTCGTGGCCATCGGGTCGAGCGTCTCGATATTGTCCTTGATCAGGATCGGCATGCCGAACAGCGGTCCGAAAGGGCCCTTGCCGCGCATACGCAGGCTGTCGGCGGAGAGCGCCTGCGCCCTGGCGTCGGGATTGACGGCGATGACAGCCTTCAACTGCGGATCGAGGGTCTCGATGCGGCGCAGGTAATGGGTGGTGACCCCCAGCCAGCCGCCTTCGATGACAAGGTCGCGGCCCTCGGCGGCGACCGACGCCCGGATGTCCGCCATTGAAAGATTGGCGTCGAGCTCCGGCCGCGGCGGCGCGGCTGCGGCCGGCGCGGCGAGCGTCAGCGCGAGGACGACAGGCAGGAGAGGGCGCATGGGGAGCTCTTTGGCAGGCGTTGAACGGGCATGAGACCGCCGCAGGATGCTCAGGGCAAGCGCCACGCCGGGACGCAACCCTGATCCTGATCATTGTGCAACGGCGAGTCTGGCTGTAGCCAGCGGCCACGATGGCAAGGTTGTCGAAAAGCGGATCGCGCTGGGGATGGAGCGCATGGGCGGTCGTCGCCCTGGCGGTCGCCCTGCGCCTGACCGTCCTGCCCGGCTACATGATCGCGACCCAGCCGGACACCCTGGCCGTCGTGATGTGCACCGCCAACGGGGCGGTCAGCCAGACGATCGCGCTCGACTCCGGCCAGGCCGCGCCCGGCAAGGGTGACAGCGAGCATCCCGGCAAGACCCAGGTCTGTCCGTTCGCCACGGCCGGCGTCGCGCTTGAGGCGCTCGCCGCGCCGATCATCGTTCCTGGGTCGCGCCCGGTCCCGACCGTCCTGCCGCCGGTCCGGACCGCCCTGGTGGGCCAGGGGCTCGCCGCCCCGCCGCCGCCGTCCACCGGACCACCCCTCAGCCTCTGAACCTCGCCACGCCGTTGATCGCCGCAGCCTCCGGGCGCGCGGCGCGCGGCCTTTCGCATTTTCAGATCCTGAAGGACCTTCCCATGTCTCTCCTGCCTTCCCGGCGGGCGGCCCTCGCCGCCGGCGCCGCCGTCATCGCCCTGTCCGTTCCCGCGCTTGCCCTGGCCCAGGCCGCGACGGTGCTTCCCCCCATCCAGGCCGACCCGGCCGCCCATCCCGCCGAGGCCCCGGCGATCGGAGCCCCTGCCGCCGTGGTCGGCGGCGAGGCCCTGGCCCGTCGGCAGACCTCCGGCGCGGACGCCGTGTCCCTGCTGCTGGGCGAGCCCGGCGTTTCCGTTCAGGCCGGCGGCGGCACGACCGCCCTGCCATCCGTGCGCGGCATGACCGATGACCGCATGCTGGTCACCGTCGACGGCGCCGAGACCACGGCCTTCTGCCCCAACCACATGAACCCGCCCGGGTCCTATGTGCTGGCCGGCGGGGTCGCCTCGATCTCCCTCTCGCCGACCCTCTCGCCGGTGAGCGCCGGCGGGGACAACATCGGCGGCGTCATCGCCATCACCACGCGCGGACCCCTGTTCGCCACCGAGCGCGGCGACCTGCGCACCGAGGGGGAGGCCAGCCTGGCCTGGCGGAGCGTCGTGGACGGCGGGTCGGCTTCGGCCCGGATGTCCGTGGCCGACGACCGGTTCAGCCTGGGGCTCGAATCCGCCTGGGCGCGGGGCGGGAACTACCGTTCAGGCTACGGCCGCGACGTCCGCTCGACCGAGTACGAGTCCTATGATGCGGCGCTGGGTCTCGCGGCGCGGACCGACCAGGGCGTTGTCAGCCTCAAGGTCGGGCGGCAGTTCACGCCCTATCAGGGCTTCGCCAACCAGCGCATGGACATGACCGGGAACGTCAGCACGTTCGCGGACCTGCGCTACGACGGCGCCTATGCCTGGGGCGAGGTGTCGACGCGGCTGTCCTGGCGTGACGTCGAGCACGAGATGAACTTCCTCGCTGACAAGGGCGGCGACATGCCGATGCTAAGCCACGGGGTCGACCTGGGCCTGGCCATGGCGGTCACCCTGCCGGCGGGCGAGGGCGGCAGCATGGCGTTCGGCGTCGATGTCCGGCGCACGGACCTCGACGACTGGTGGCCGCCCGTGACCGGCAGCATGATGATGGGCCCCAACCGCTATCTCAACATCAACGGCGGCGCCCGCGACCGGACCGGCGTCTGGGCGGAATGGTCGGGGCCGCTGGCCGCCGGCTGGACCGGCGTCGCCGGCCTGAGACTTGAGCGGGTCGAGACCAACACCGGCGACGTGCAGCCCTACAGCTGGACCGGCATGATGAACGCCGCCGACGCCGCCGCCGCCACGGCCTTCAACGCACGCGACCACAAGCGCGCCGACGATGTGGCCGACCTGACCCTGCTGGCGCGCTGGGCGCCGACCGACGCGATGTCGCTGGAAATCGGCTACGCGCGCAAGACGCGGGTCCCGAACCTCTACGAACGCTACGCCTGGGGCCTGGGGCAGATGTCGGCGGCCATGACCTCGATGGCCGGGGACGCCAACGCCTATGTCGGCAATCTCGATCTGAAGCCCGAGACGGCCAACAACCTCGGGGCCACGCTGCGTCTGTCATCGCCGGTCGCCAACCGGTCGCTGACCGTCAGCCTGTTCCATTCCGAAATCGAGGACTACGTCGACGCGGACCCCATCGGCGTGTTCGGACCGGGCGGCAGCTTCGCGCGGCTGCGCTTCGCCAATCACGACGCGCGGATGCAGGGGGTGGAGATCAGCGGCCGCACCGAACTCTGGACCGCCGGCGGGTTCGCGCCCGCCGTGCTGACCGCCTCGGCGTCGCTGGTGCGCGGCGAGAACCGCGACACCGGGGACGATCTCTACCACATCGCCCCGGTGACCGGCCGGGTCAGCCTGGAGCAGCCGCTTGGCGCCTGGACCGTCATCGCCGACGTCGAGCTGGTCGGGGAGAAGGACCGGGTCAGCGTCACGCGCAAGGAACCGGCGACCGACGCCTACGCCCTGTTCAACCTGCGGGGCGTCTGGCGGCCGACCGAACGGCTGCGGTTCGAGGCGTCGATCGAGAACGCCTTCGACGAGGCCTACGACCTGCCGCTGGGCGGGGTGTCATTCGGCGACTTCAAGGCCGGCGGCATGGTTCCGCCGATCGCGGCCCTGCCGGGGCCCGGACGGTCGTTCAACCTCGGGCTGACGGTCGGCTTCTGACCATGGCGCGCGGCGGCCGACTGGCGATGACGGTCTCGATCGTCCTGCACCTGGCGGTCGTCGCGGGCCTGTGGCGCGGTCCGCCGACGGCGGTCGGCGCGGCGCCGCAGGTTTTCGAGGTGATGCTGACGCCGTCACCGGAGCGTCGCCCCGCGCGGCCGAAGGCGGCCAGGGCCGGGGCGTCCCGACCCTCGCCGGGGGAGGTCGCGCGTCCGCCCGTGGCGGCCAGGACCCTGGCGACGGCCGGCGCATCGGCGGCCGTGGTCCCGCCCGCTGCCCCGCCGCCGGCCGTCAGGGCGGAGGCGGGGCCCCTCGTGGCGCCGTCGACGCCCGGGCCGGCGCGGTCGGTTGTCGATCCCTTCGACGCCTGGTCCCGCGAGGTCTGGGCGGCCATCGACCGGCATCGCCCCAGGGGCGAGGCGGGCGCGACCACGGCGAGTGTCGCCTTCACCCTGGATGCGGAGGGGCGGCTGAAGGGCCTGCGGCTGGCCGCGTCCAGCGGCTCGCCCGTGTTCGATCGCGAGGCGATGCGCGCGGTGCGGGCGGCGGCGCCGTTCCCGCGCCCGCCGGCGGGCGTCGATCCACAGCGGCTGCGCTTCGAGGCGCCGGTCCGCGCGTCCGGCGGCCAGGCGGCCGCGGTGGCGCCTACTTAGGCGCGCAGGCGGTCTTGTCGCCGGCCTTGCAGGCGGCGACCTGGGCCTGCCAGGCGGCGAGGTCGGCCTGGCGCTGGCGCTCGACAGCGGCCTTCCGGGCCTCGTAGTCGGCCATGGCCTTGGCGTAGGCGGCCGCGTCGGCCTTCTTGCGGGCCTCGTATTCGCGCTGTTTGCGCGCGTACTCTTCGTCGGCGGCGCGGTCCCGGGCGGCGGCTTCGGCGTTGCGGGCGTTGATGTCGGCGTTGAGCGCCTCGGCGGCGCCCACACCTTCGACCGGCTTCGGCGGCAGGGCCTGCGGCGCGGGCGGCGCGGGTGGGGGCGGAACCGGCGGGGCGTTGTCGCTGGCCGCGCGGATCCTGTCGAAGTCCGTCGACTGGGCGAGCGCGCCGGCGCCGATGGCCAGCGGCGCCGTCAGGGCCAGTATCAGGGCGGTGATAATCCGGCGCCGGGTTCGCATGGGCTCTCCTGAATCCAGTTCGTCCGACAGTGCCATTTCGCGGCCCTGATCTCCACCACAGACACGTCTGGGGCGTTCGCCAACGAAAGAGGGCCGGGCGTCGCCGCCCGGCCCTCCCCGTATCGAACGCGACGTGAGGGCCTAGAAGGCCTTCTTGACGCTGAGGAAGAACTGCCGCGGCGCGCCCGGCAGGATGGTCTGGGCCGTCCCGGTCGGGTCCGCCTTGGCGAAGCCGCCCGAACCGATGGTCGAGATGTAGTCCTCGTCCGTCAGGTTGGTGACGTTGGCCTGGACTTCCAGGCCGTCGAGCAGCGGCGTGCCGGCGAAGCGGTAGCCGATGGAGAGGTCAGCCACGGTGCTGGCCTCGACCTGGCCGCCGCTGTTCTCGTAGGTGTAGTAGCGCTCGCCCGTGTAGGACACGCCCAGACGGCTGTAGAAGCCGCCCTGGTCATAGGCGAACTCGACCTTGAACAGGTTCTTGGGCGTGTTCACCACGGTCTTGCCGGCCGTGGCCATTTCCACCACGCCGGTCGAGGACACGACGTCGTCCTGGTACTGGGAGTCGTTGTAGCTGTAGGACGCGTAGACCGAGAAGGCGTCCGTCAGCTGCAGGTCGCCGGCCAGTTCGATACCGTTGGTCTCGACCGAACCGACGTTGGACAGGACCGGCGGGAGGCCGAGGATCGGCGCCGCGGTGCTGGCCGCCAGCAGGCGGTTGTCGAACTGCACGTGATAGACCGCCAGCACGCCCTTGAAGCGCTCGCCGCGGAAGCGCAGGCCGCCTTCGAAGGTCTTGGACGATTCCGGATCAAGATTGGCGGCGACATAGTTGACGACCGACTGGCGCTGGGCCGCGAACGGGCCCGAGGTGGCGGCGGAGACGAAGGCTCCGACGTTCTCGGTGTAGCCCGCGAACAGCTGCAGGTCAGGGTTGATGTCATAGACGGCGCCGATCTGCGGCAGGAAGCTGTCCTGCGACTTCAGCTTGCCGGCCATCGTCCGGGTCGGGTCCGACACGGCGAGGGTCGACACCTCGTTCTCGACCTTCAGCGCCTTGAAGCCGAAGTTGATCTTGAAGGCGTCGTTGATCGTCCAGACGTCCTGGACATAGCCGACGGTCGTGTTGGTCGTGAACGCGTAGGACCACTGGGTGAAGAACGGGTTGGCCTGGAAGCCCAGCGGGTCGCGCGAGGGACGGGCGGCCGTTTCGGCGTAGTAGCGACGGGCCTGGTTGAAGTCGTTGGTCTCGTTCCACAGGCCGGCGCTGATCAGGTGGTCACCGAATTCGGCCGTCACGCCCAGGATCAGGCCGCCACGGTCGATGTCGTACTCGGTGGTGCGGATCGACAGCGGCGCGGCGGTCGAACCGGGCGCGCCCCAGGTCGGGCTCGGCACGTAGGGGGTCCACCAGAGGCCCTGGCCGACGTCGGTGTGACGATAGGCGGTGGCCGTCAGGTTGACGGTGTCGCTCATCGGCACGTCGAGGGTCACGCCGTAGAGGTTGTCGTCGCGCACGCCGGCGCCGGCATAGTAGGCGTCGTCGATGGTGGCGAACGGCGCGGGCAGGGCGCCGCCGGTGTTGTAGGCCTGGGCCGCGGCGACCGCGAGCGCCCAGTTCGGCTGGGTGTTGTCCCAGTCACGGCCGAGGCGGCCGATCATCTCGAACGACATGTCCTGATAGTCCTGCTCGCGCCGCTCGGAGCGATTGTAGAACGCGGTCAGGTTCGCCGGGCCGATCGGCAGGACGGCCTTGAAGTCGTACTGGCGCTGGCGCTGCTCGCCGCCGCCCTTCCACTTGTCGCTGTTCTGGTCGGCGATCGAGAGGTAGGCGCGCAGACCGCCGAGGGCGTCGACCGCGCCGCTGTCCAGGCGCAGGAACGCCCTGTGCATGTTGTTGGAGCCGACCGTCAGGTTGGCCTGGCCGCCGAAGGTTTCCGACGGGTCGCGTGAGAAGAACTGCAGCGTGCCGCCGAGGTTGGAGGTGGAGGCCGCGGACAGGGCGCCGGCGCCCTGCGAGAGCTCGACCTTGCCGATGTCCTCGCTGCCGATGGCGCGGCTGATGTGCAGGCCGTTGTAGTTGCCGTAGCTCATGTCGCCCAGCGGCACGCCGTCGAGGGTGAAGCCCAGCTGGTTCTGGTTGAAGCCGCGGATGCTGATGCGGGTCGACCACTCATAGGCGCCGAACGGGTCGGCG
>CANJYY010000019.1 GCA_947479185.1 Caulobacteraceae bacterium | reverse complement strand
GCGCCCGTTCAGTCGCCGGCCGGTCGCGCCAGCCAGGCGACAACGCCGGCCGCCGCCGTCGCGCCGGACGCCATCGACGCCTGCAGCAGATAGCCGCCGGTCGGAGCCTCCCAGTCGAGCATCTCGCCGGCGACGAAGACGCCCGGCAGGGCCTTGAGCATCAACCCGTCGTCGACCTGGTCCAGCGCCACGCCGCCGGCCGAGGAGATGGCCCGCTCGATCCCCTGCACGCCGGTAAGGGTCAGGCGCACGGCCTTGATGCGCCGGGCAAGCTTGTCGGCGCCCATGGGCATCTCGCCGGGAATTTCACGCAGCAGGCCGACGGCGACGGGCGACAGGCCGGCAGCCTTGCGCAGCCAGTTGGTCACGCTGTCCTTGCCGCGCGGCCTGGCCAGCCGGGCCGCCAGGGCGTCGATCGACAGGTCGGGACGCAGGTCGACGACCAGGGTCGCCGCGCCATCGCGGGCGATGGCGTCTCTAAGACCCGCTGACAGAGTGTAGACCGCGCCGCCCTCGAGTCCGTAGCGGGTCGCCATGGCCTCGCCGCGCACGGTCGTCTGGCCATGGGTCAGGGCGATGGCCTTGAGCGGCTGGCCCGCGAACCGTTCGATGAAGATCTCGGACCAGGCGATGTTGAAGCCGACGTTCGACGGCCGGAACGGCGTCACCGTCACGCCCCGCTCCGCCAGGACCGGGACCCAGGCGGCGTCCGAACCGAGCCGCGGCCAGCTGGCGCCGCCCAGGGCCAGCACAACCGCGTCGGGCTTTTCGCTGCGCGGGCCGTCGACGGTGTCGAACCGCAGGGCGCCGCCTTCGTCAAAGCCGGTCCAGCGCGAACGGGTGCGCAGGGTCACCCCGGCGGCCGCCAACCGGGCCAGCCAGGCGCGCAGCAGCGGGGAGGCCTTCATCGCCTTGGGAAACACCCGGCCCGACGAGCCGACAAAGGTCCGCTGACCCAGCCCCTCGGCCCAGCCGATCAGGTCGGTGGGCGTAAGCCGCGCCAGCCAGGGCGCGACCATCGCGCCGGCCGCGCCATAGCGGCCGAGGAAGGCGTCGATCGCCTCGGTGTGGGTGAGATTGAGCCCGCCCCGGCCAGCCATCAGCAGCTTGCGCGACGGCGACGGCATGGCCTCGTGGACAACCACGGCGCAGCCGGCGGCGGCGAGGCGCTCGGCGGCCATCAGGCCGGCGGGTCCGGCTCCCACGATATGGACGGTTTGACGGGTCATCGACCTCTACTAGACCCCCGCCGCCCCAACGGAAACGGTCCTGACGAGCGCGCGTCCGATGCGACACCGCCAGGCCGACGGGATTTGCCGCCGCGGCGCGTGGAATTCCGGCGCCGGCGGCCTGAACGGCCGGCGATGGGCGGGGTGGGCTTGCCGATCAGGACAATCACCCCCCAATTGGGGCTAGATATATCAATGGTATTGGTTGAATCGGATTGCGACCTGCCTACGGCCCGCTAGGGGTCGATCGGGGAGAGGCGGAACAGAGCAGACCATGGCCAGATTGCCACCCGGAAACGCGAACCGGTCAAGCCGGTCTGGACGGCCACAAGCCGTCCGCGCCGTGCTCGTGGGCGGCGCGGTTGTGCTGGCGTCAGGGCTGGTCCTGGCGACGCCGGGCGTCAGCCGGTCAGGCGATCCCGACAGCCTGACGCTGGCCGGGGCGCCCGCCGGCCGCGAGGATCCCCTGCGCGGCTTCAACCGGCGCAGCTTCGCCTTCAACAACGTCCTGGATCGGGTCCTGATCGGCCCCGTCGCCCGCGGCTACCGGCGCGTCGTGCCGGCGCCGGTCCGGCGCGGCCTGGGCAATGTCGTCAGCAACCTGCGCGAACCGGCCACGGTGGTGAACGCCGTCCTGCAAGGCCGTCCGAAGGTCGCCGGCCGGGCCACGGCCCGCTTCGTGGGCAACTCGACGGTCGGCCTGCTCGGCCTGTTCGACGTGGCCGGCCGGAGCGGCCTGGAACGCCAGCCCGCCGATTTCGGCCAGACGCTCGGCCGCTACGGGGTGAAGCCCGGCCCCTACATCTACCTGCCGGTGATCGGACCGACGACGGTGCGGGACGGCGTTGGTTCGATCGTCACCCTGCTCGGCGACCCTGTCAGCCAGGCCACCGGCGGCCCCGGAACCGATTTCGCCACCGGCCGGTCGGTCGTGCGCGGCCTGGAGGCCCGGTCCGAAGGCGACGCTACGCTGAAGGCGGTCATGGACGAGTCGACCGACCCCTACGCGACCATCCGGTCGGCCTATCTGCAGAACCGCGCCGCCCTCGTGCGCGAGGCGACGGGCGTGGAAGAGGCCCTGCCCGAGTTTGACGCCCCGGCGCCCGACGAGGCCCCGGCCCCCGCAGCCCCGCCCACCGATCCCGCAAGCGCCCAGCCATGACCATGACCCCTCTCAGCAGACGGGGCGCGGTCGTCGCCCTCGCCGCCGGCATGCTAGCGCCCGGCGTCGCCCTGGGCCGTGTCGCCCGCAACGGGGCGGCCGAACAGTTCGTCCTGAGCGAAGGCCAGCAGGCCCTCGCGGTGGTGACCAACCGGGGCCTCGCGCCCGCCGCCCGCGACGCGGCCTTCCGCGCCCTGATCGACCGCCTGGCGGACTTCCAGCGGATCTCCGGCTTCGTGCTGGGCAAATACGCCCGGGTGATCACCCCCGCCCAGCGGCAACGCTTCAACGCCGTGTTCAAGGGCTACGCCCAACGGCTTTTCCAGACCCACCTGACCGGCTTCAAGGGCAACCAGTTGCAGATCACAGGCTCGGTCGTCCGCGGCCCGACGGACACGGTGGTCAACACCCTGGTCACGGGCGATCCCAAGGCCGGCCCGCTGCCGGTGGCCTGGCGGGTGCTCGGCGAACCGGGGGCGTTCAAGGCCGTCGACGTCCAGACGCGGGGGGTCTGGCTGGCCATCACCCTGCAGCAGGACTTCGTCTCCACCATCGACAACGCCGGCGGCAACGTGGACGCGCTGATCGCGCGGCTCGAGGCCGACGGCGCCCGCCGCGGATGACCGCCTTGCCCGGGAGACCCTGACATGCGCGAGAACTGGGCTGAAACCATCGTCGGCGCGCTGGTGCTGATCGGCGCGGGCGGCTTTCTCGGCTACCTGATGCTCACGGGCGATGTCGGCGCCCAGCCCGGCGGCTATCCGGTCAAGGCGCGGTTCGGCCAGGTCGGCTCGCTGAAGGAAGGCGACGACGTGCGGGTCGCCGGCGTGCGCGTCGGTCAGGTCAGCGGGGTGACGCTGGACTCGAAGACCTATTTCGCGGCCACCGAACTGACCATCGATCGCGGCGTCAGCCTGCCGTCCGACTCGACCGCCAAGGTGACCAGCGACGGCCTGCTGGGCGGGGCGCACATCTCGATCGAGCCGGGCGCCGCCGAGGACATGCTCAAGGCCGGGGGCGAGATCGAGAACACCCAGGGCGCGGTCGATCTGTTCGGCCTCATCGGTCAGGTGATCAAGCCCGCGCCGGCCGCGGCGCCCACCCCGGCTACGGAGCCGCAATAGCATGGCCGCCGCCGCGCGCCTGACGCTGCTGGCGCCGGTGGCCGCCGTGGGTCGCCTGACCCTCGGCCTGACGCGCCTGACCGGCGCCCTGACCCTGTTCGCGCTGCGCGGCCTGCTGGCCTGCCTGTCGCTGCCGTTCTACGGCAGACAGCTGCTGCAGCAGGGCGTGGCCATCGGCTTCATGTCGCTGCCGGTCATCGGTCTGACAGCGATCTTCACCGGCGCGGCCCTGGCGCTGAACATCTACACCGGCGGCGGACGGTTCAACGCCGAGCAGATCGTGCCGCAGATCGTCGCCCTGGGCATCACCCGCGAGCTGGCCCCGGTGCTGGCCGCCCTGATGCTGGCCGGCCGCGTCGCCGCGACCATCGCCGCCGAGATCGGCGCGATGCGGGCGACCGAGCAGATCGACGCCATGCGCACCCTGTCGACCGACCCGTTCCGCTATCTGGTCGCGCCGCGCCTTCTGGCCGGGGTCGTCACCCTGCCGATCCTCACCGGCGTGGCCGACATCATCGGCATCGCCGGCGGCTGGCTGGTCTCGACCCTGACGCTGGACTTCAACCCGGCCGTCTACGCCCGCGCCACCGTCGACTTCGTCGAGGTCTGGGATGTGCAGTCGGGCCTGATCAAGGCCGCTGTCTTCGGCTTCATCGTCACCCTGATGGGCTGCTATCACGGCTACACCGCCATCGGCGGCGCGCGCGGCGTCGGCCGGGCCGCGACCCGGGCCATGGTCTGGTCGGGCGTGCTGATCTTCGCCACCGACTATGTCCTGACAACCCTGTTTACCCGCGGATGACCGTGACGACGCCGATCCTCGAATGGCGCGGCATCCGCAAGCGCTTCGGCGGCAAGACCGTGCTGAACGGGCTCGACCTGGAGGTCGACGCCGGCCGCTCGCTGGTCATCATGGGCGGGTCGGGCCAGGGCAAGTCGGTGACGCTGAAACTGGCGCTGGGGCTGATGCGCGCCGACGCCGGTGACGTGCTGTTCGAGGGCAAGGCCCTGTCCGGCGGCCTGGGGCGTCACCAGCAAAAGCTGTACCGGGCCTCAGGCGTGCTGTTCCAGGGCGCGGCCCTGTTCGACAGCCTGACGGTCTGGGAGAATGTCGCCTTCCGGCTGATCAACGCCGACGGTCGAAGCCGAAGGGCGGCCCGCGTGGCGGCGCTGGAGGCGCTGGACCAGGTGCGGCTCGAGTCTTCCGTCGCCGACCTCCATCCGTCCGAACTGTCAGGCGGGATGCAAAAGCGCGTCGGGCTGGCGCGCGCCATCGTCGGTCGCCCCCGGATCCTGTTCTTCGACGAACCGACCACAGGTCTCGACCCCATGACGGCGGAAGCCATCAACCTGTTGATCGTCGACCTGGTGAAACGGCTGGGCTGCACGGCCGTGTCGATCACCCACGACATGGTCTCGGCGCGCACCATCGCCGACGACATCGCCATGCTCGACCAGGGCAAGGTGGTCTGGAAAGGCCCGGTGAAGGATCTGGATCAGGCCCGCGAAGGCGTCGTGCAACGCTTCATCAGCAGCAGCGCCGGGCCGCCGCCGGCCGCCGGCTAGGGTGTTTCGGACGCCTGGTTGCGGTGGTTCATCAGGCGGGCGAGCCCGGACACCAGCTTCATGCGGTCGGCTTCACTCAGCGTGGTGTCGATGCTCAGACATTGAATGGTGGCGATGTGGACATCCACGGCCGGCCAGTCCCAGGCGCCCACTTCGGTGCAGTGGTCGAGCAGATCGCAGAAGCTGTTGCAGGCCTCAGGCAGGCCGCGCAGGGCCGAGCTGTCGGAGACGTCGATGATCGTCAGCACCAGGACATAGAGATCCATCGGCCCGGTGGCGTCGCGGTTGGCCGCCCCGGGGCCCCAGGTCTTGCTGATCGCGGCGACCGTCTCGCAGATCGTCGCCTCGCGGGCCGGCGAAAGGACGCTCAGTTCGGCCTGGGCGTCGGCGATGGCCTGGCCGACGAGCTTGCCGCCACCGTCGAACATCGCGGCGCTTAGCCGGTTGCGGACCTTGAACTTGCGGGCCGCGGTCACAGGGCCACCTTGGTCGGCTTCATCATCGCGTTGATCTGGTCCTGCGATAGATTGGGCGAGGTTGCCTCACCCAGCTGGGTGGACAGGTCCTCGGCGCGGCGGCCGTCGATACCCGCGGGCGGGCCTTCGCGCCGGAAGCGGCGATCAGGCCCTGCGTAGGTGTCCACCTCGATGAACATGCGGTCTTCCTTGGCGATCCAGTAGATGCGCTCAAGCACTGTCTTGGGGCGGATTGGCTTGGTGATCGCGTAGTTGGCGCCGCAATCGCGAGCTCTTGTCACGTGGGTCTTGCGCGTGTGCGCTGTGACCAGGATGACCGGCACGAACCGGTTCTGCCCCGGCGCTTCACGACGGATCCAGCTGGTCAGGGCGTAGCCGTCCAGCCCAGGCATCTGCGCGTCGGTGATCACCAGATCATACTGGTCCCTGGTCAACTGGGCGCGGGCATCCTCGCCGCCCGGGCTGCGAATGATGCTGCGTACGCCGAAGCCCGTCACCACCTGCGCCAGGATGTCGAGCGACTGCGGATTGTCGTCGACCAGCAGGACGACAAGCTTTTCCAGGTTGATCCTGGCGCTCGGGAGCATGATCGCGCGGGCCATGGGCTCAGAACATCTCGAAGTCGCCGGACGGCTGCGTTTGAACCGTATCGACGCCGGCCAGGTTGCAGGCCAGCGCGCGAAGGCCGACGGAGGAGAGGACGGAGTCGAGATCGACGGTCACGTCCGGCGAAACCCGCGCGGCCGTCTTGCCCAGAACGCAGGTCAGGTCGTGCAAGGTCTGGCTCAGCAGGTCGAGCTGCTGCAGCCGATGATGGTCGTGGTTGACCGGCGCGCCGCCGTCGACGAGTTCGCCGACGTAGCGCTGGCAGTCATCCGACAACACCGCCGCCGCGCTGACGGCATTGCCGATGCGGGTGAGCAGGTGTCGCAGGGGAGCGTCGGCCTGTCCGGAGGTCGTGTGCATGTCAGAACAACTCCACATCGCCGATTGGCGCGGCCTTGGGACGGAGAATGGGCGGCGGCTCCACCGGGCTCGCCGAGGCATGTCGCACACGCGCCCGACCTGTGGCTGGCCAGAATTCGACGCGCCGCGCCGTCACGCCGCCGAGACTTTCGCTCAGCAGCGGGATGCCTTCGACATCGAGGAAGCGGCGGATGAACCTGGCGTTGTCGGCGCCGACATCCGACAGGCCGTCGAACATGCGCGCGCCGCCGAAGACCTTGGCCTGCAGCCGGCCGCGCCCGGCGCCCCGCTTGAGCAGGCTGTTGATCAGCACTTCCATCGCGTAGGCGCCGTAGCGCACCGCTTCGGCATCGCCACGCTCGCCGGCGTCGGCCAGCAGGAAATGGTTCATGCCGCCCAGACCCGCGACGGGGTCATGCAGACAGGCCGATACGCAGGAGCCCAGCACGGTGGTGAACATCGCGTCGGGATGGTCCGACACATAGTGTTCGCCCTGGATCACGTGGGTCTTGCTGCCGGACTGGATGAGCGTCTGGTTCATGTCAGCGCTCCGAAGACCTGCTCGATCTTGCTCTTGAGGGTCGCGACCGTGAACGGCTTGACGAGGTAGTTGTTGACCCCGAACTGGGCCGCCCGCTGCACGAGGTCGTTGTCGGCGCGACCGGTGAGCATGATGAAGGCCACCTGCCGGGTCGGCTCGTGCGTCCGCAGCGCCCTGAGCAGCATCAACCCGTCGAGCTTGGGCATGTTGAAGTCCGAGATCACGAGGTTGACCGGACGCTGCAGGATCTTGCGGAACGCGTCCTCGCCGTCGACGGCTTCCTCGATCTGCGTAATGCCGAGCTGGTTCAGACCGTTGCGAACGAGCGAGCGCATGGTCAGCTGGTCGTCGACGACCAGGGTCTTGATTGAGGATGCAGCCGGCATGTCAGCCTCCCGCCCGGCAAAGATCGAGCACCGCGTCGCCGATGCGCCCGAGACTCAACTGGCGCTCGACGGCGCCGACTTCCCACGCCACGCGCGGCATGCCGTAGACGACGCTGCTGTCGGCGTCCTGGCCCAGAGTCCGTGCGCCGGCGTCGCGCATCTGGCGCAGGCCGGCCGCGCCGTCCTTGCCCATGCCGGTGAGGATCACGCCCACGGACCTGGAGCCCGCCGTGGCCGCCACGGACGCGAACAGGACGTCGACGGACGGACGATGGCCATTGACCAGATCCGAAGGCCGCAGGCGACAGCGCAGGGTGCTGGAGCCAGTCACCTCGAGGTGGGTCGCGCCGCCGGGGGCCAGCCAGATATGGCCTGGCTCGAGCAGCGCGCCATCCCTGGCCTCCGCGACGTTGGCCTCTGTGCAGCGGTCGAGCCGCGCGGCGAAACTGGGGGTAAAGGTCGACGGCATGTGCTGTGTGATGACGGTGGGGGGGCAGTTTTTCGGGAAGGACGAGATCACCGTGAGCAGGGCCTCGACCCCGCCGGTCGACGACCCGATGGCGACGACATCGCCGTTGGTCCGGTAGCTTTGCGACGGCGGCTGCGTGGGCGCCGGCTGGCCGATGGGCCGGACGCGCGCGCTTGCGGCGGCCTTGACCCGCATCGCCAGTTCGCCGAGGGCGTCGGCGCCCTGGGCCGGGCCGGCCGGCTTGGCGATACAGTCGACCGCGCCCAGTTCGAGAGCCCGGAGGGTCGCGTCAGCGCCGGCCAGCGTCAGGGTCGACAGCATGACCACCGGCATCGGCCGCAGGCGCATGATCTTCTCGAGGAACTCGAGGCCGTTCATGTTCGGCATCTCGATGTCGAGCGTGATGACGTCGGGATTCAGCGCCTTGATCGCCGCCCGCGCCTCGTGAGGATCCGCGGCAAAGCCGACGACCTCGATCTCCGGGTCCCGCCGCAGGGTCGCGCCGATGAGCCCCCGCATGGTCGCGGAGTCGTCGACGACAAGGACGCGAACAGGGGTCATGCCAGCGTCCCCGGAACCTTGTAGGTGGTCAGGCCGTCGGTGCCGAGGATCGAACCGGGATAGCTGGCCCGCTCGGAGTGACCGACATAGAGCCGGCCGCCGGGCGCCAGCAGCGGCGCGAACCGGCTCCACATGCGTTCCTGGGTGGGTTCGTCGAAATAGATCACCACGTTGCGGCAGAAGATGGCGTCGAACGGCCCCTTCATCGGCCAGGGCTCCATCAGATTGAGCACCTTGGCGGTGACCAGGCCACGCGCCGCGTCCTTGACCGCCCATTCGCCGCCCGGGCGGCGGTCGAGCCAGCGGGTGCGCAGGGAAAGGGGGACCCCTTCGATCAGGTCGTCCGCGTAGACCGCCTCGCGCGCCGTGGCGACCACGTTCGGATCGATGTCGGTGGCGAGGATCTTCACGTCGAGCTGCGGGGCTTCCGGCAGCACGTCGAGCAGGGTCAGGGCGATGGTGTAGGGCTCCTGGCCCGTCGAGCAGCCGGCAGACCAGATGCGGATGCGACGGCCGTTGCGCGCCGCGGCGGCCAGCGGTTCAATCACATGGGTCCGCAGGTGGTCGAAGTGGTGCGGCTCGCGGAAGAACCGCGTCACATTCGTCGTGAGGGCCGCCAGCATGGCCTGCTTTTCGTCCGCGCCCCGATCGCTGGCGACCAGATCGCAGTAGTCGCTGAAGCTCTCGAGGTGCAGGGCGCGCAGCCGCTTCGCCAGACGCGAGTAGACCAGCGTCGCCTTGCTGTCGGGCAGGGTGATGCCGGCCATGCCGTGAAGCAGGGCGGCGACCGTCCGGAAGTCGGCCTGGGTGAACGGAAACTCCCCCGTGACCAGAACCTCGTTGCGGTCCGCGCGTGCGGCGGCGGCGCTCATGCGGCGATGGCCTCGACGTCCGGCAGGATGCGGTCGACGGCGATCTGGCTGATCATCCGGCCGTCAATCGACATCAGACCACGGACGAAGCTGCGCACGCGGTCACAGGCCACATCCGGCGTCGGCTGGATCGCCGCGCGCGACACGCTGAGAATGTCGGACACCGCGTCGACCAGCAGGCCGACCAGGCGATTGTCGGCGGCGATCACAATGATCACGCTGCGGGCCGAAGGCTCGGTCGCGGGCAGTTCGAGGCGAACCGCCAGGTCGAGGATCGGCAGCACCGCGCCCCGCAGATTGATCACGCCGCGCATGTAGGGCGGCGTCTGCGGCAGCGGCGTGGCGGGCGCCCAGCCGCGGATTTCGCGCACGGCCATGATGTCCACACAGAATTCCTGCTCGCCGATGCGGAAGGAGACCAGTTCGATCTGGTCATGGCTGGTCTGGGCGACGAGGTCGGTCATGGCGGTCACTCCGCGGCGATAAGGGTGGGATCGAGCGGCCGGCCGGCATCGCGTCGACGCATGGAGACGACAGCGTCGACGTCCAGGATCAGGGCCACGCGACCGTCGCCGAGGATGGTCGCGGCGGCGATGCCCGGCACCTGCCGGTAGTTGGCTTCCAGGCTCTTGATGACAACCTGGCGCTGGCCCTGGATGGCGTCAGCGACGAGGGCGGCGCGTGCGCCATCCTCGGTTTCGATCAACAGCACGACCCGCTCATGCGGCGCCGGCGGCGTGGTCCGGAAGCCAAGCACGCAGCCGATGTCGATCAGCGGCACGTGGTCATCGCGCACCGCCAGCACCATGCCCGTCGGCCCGAGCCTGCGGACATCCTCGGGCCTCGGCCGGAGGCTCTCGACGATCGCCGTGAGCGGCACCACCAGCGTGTGCCCGGCGACGTCGACGACCATCCCGTCGAGCACCGCGAGGGTCAGCGGCAGGCTGAGGGTGAAGGTCGAGCCTTCGCCCGGTCGCGAGGTGATCGAGATGCGGCCGCCGAGCGCCTGGATGCTGCGGCGGACCACGTCCATGCCGACGCCGCGGCCGGACACGTCGGACACCTTGTCGGCTGTCGAGAAGCCGGGAAGGAAGATCAGGTTGTCGATCTCCTCGTCGGTCAACTGGGCGTCAGGGGAGACCAGCTCCTTCTGCATGGCGATGGCCAGCACGCGCTTGCGGTTGATGCCGGCGCCGTCGTCGCTGACCTCGATGACGATCCGGCCGCCGCGATGCAGGGCCGCGAGCCGCACGTGGCCTTCGGCCGGCTTGCCCGCGGCGACCCGCGCTTCCGGCATTTCCAGGCCGTGGTCGATGGCGTTGCGGATCATGTGGGTGATCGGATCGGCGAGCCGTTCGATGACCGTCTTGTCGACCTCGGTGTTTTCACCGTCCGTGGTCAGGCGAACCTGCTTGCCGGTCATGGTGGCCGTCTCGCGGACCAGACGCGGCATGCGCTGGAACACCGACTTCACGGGCTGGGCCCGGATGGCCATGACGCTTTCCTGGATTTCCCGGGTCAGCTGCTCCAGATCGTCGAGCCCGACCGACACCGCGCTGGACGGCGGCAGGCCGCATTCAGACACGCGCTGCGCCAGCATGGCCTGGTTGATCACCAGTTCGCCGACCAGATCGATCAGCCGGTCGATGCGCTCGGGATCGACACGGATGGTGGCTTGCGGCGCGAAGCCGTGCGTGTCGCCGCGGTCGGCCGGCGGGGCCGCCGGAGTCGAGGGCTGGGCCGGAGCGGCAGGCGGCGCGACGGCGCTGACAACCGGCGGCGCGACGACCGGAGCGGGCTCCGGTTCCGGGTCGGGCGCCGACACCACGACGGGTTCGGACTGAATCGCCGCGAGCAGGGCCGAAACGTCAAAGGCCGGCTCCGCGTCTTCCGTCCCGGCGGAGAGCGTCAGGTCGCAGTCGCCGTCGACGAATTCGAAGACGTCCCGGATAGCGGCCTCGTCGCGATCCGTCGTCAGGCTGATGCGCCAGGTCAGCCAGGATCCGTCGACGTCCAGCGACTCCAGATCCGGCAGGGCGGAATCGTCGAGCGACACCGTCATCGCGCCCAGCCGTCCCAGTTCGCGCAGCAGGAGCGCGGGCTCATTGGCGTTGGCGTAGAGCGAGGTGCGGGGGCTGAAGGTGATGGACCAGACCGTCTCGGCCGGCGGGGGGGGCGCATCCTCGAAAACCATAGCGGCCAGCGGCTGGAAGCCGAAGTCCGGGTCGTTCGATTCGGTGGGGACCGGCGCGGCGACCGCGACGGGTGCGACGGCGCCCTTGCCCGCGATCAGCTGCTCCAGCTCCGCGGCCATCTCGTGGGTCCGGGGGTCCTCCCCCTCACCGCCGCTGCGCGCGGCCTCGACCAGGTCGGCCAGGATGTCGGCGGCCCGCAGCAGAGCGGACATCAGTGGCGGCGTCTGGGCGATTTTCGCCGACCGGACGTCGTCCATCAGCGTCTCGAAGACGTGCGAGAAGCGCACCAGGGCCTCAAACCCGAAGGCGCCGGCGCCGCCCTTGATCGAGTGCACGGCGCGGAACACGGCGTTGACCGTGTCTTCGCCAGGCGTGCCGTCCTGCAGGGCCAGCAGACCGTTCTCCAGATCCGCGAGGAGTTCCTCGCACTCCTGGAAGAAGGTCGCCTTGATGGCTTCCATCTCGTCCACGTCCAATGCCCCCTAGGCGGCCACGCGCCGGATCGCGCTTACCAGCTTGTCGGGACTGAAGGGCTTGACGATCCAGCCCGTCGCCCCGGCCTCGCGCGCCCGCATCTTCTTTTCCGGATCGCTTTCCGTCGTCAGAACCAGGATCGGCGTGCCCTTCCAGGCCGCGTCGCTGCGCACGGCCTCGATGAAGCCGAAGCCATCGAGGTTGGGCATGTTGATGTCGGTGATGATGACGTCCGGAGTCTCGCCGGCCAGCACCTGCAGCCCATCGACGCCATCGATGGCCTCGATGACGCGGAAGCCGGCCGTCACCAGCGCCAGACGCAGCATGTCGCGCATGGTGCGGGAATCGTCGACCGTAAGGACGGTTTGAGTCATTGCGTTGCAGCTCCGTCGGCGGCGGTCAGGGCGGGAGTCGCGCCCAGCTGCCTCAAGCCCTGTTCAAGGGCGGGTGAAGGGTCGGAAAGTTCGAAGGCGAAGGTGTCCTCGGACCAGGTCCGGGCGGCGGCGAGCAGGACCTGCAGGCCCAGGGCGCCGAAGCGGGTGACGCCGGAGCCGTCGAGCGCGACGGGACCGCCGCGCGCGGCGAGCAGCGAAGCCCGCAGCGCCGCGGCCGTGGCTCCGTCAAGCTGTTGCGGCAGGGTGATGATCGTTGGCCCCATCAGAATTCCTCCCAGCCTTCGGTGTCGGCCTTGAGCGCGGTGGATCCGTTCGACGGCGTCGACAGGAAGGCGTCGAGTCTCTGTCGTGCGGCCAGCACAGCCGGCTTGGGCGCCGCGGTGGTGGTCGAGCGCGGCACGACGGCGACCGGTGAAGGCCGGGGCTCGGGCGCGGCCGCGCGGACAGGGGCTGGCGCAGGGGCGCGAGCCGTCGCGGGCGGGGTCGGCCTGTAGGGGGCCGACGACGTAGCCTGCCAGCTGCTCTCGGCGCCGATGGTGAACTGGCCGATCAGCCGCGACAGCTCCGCGGTTTCAGCCTTCAGGGAATGCGTAGCGGCCGTGGCTTCTTCCACCATGGCGGCGTTTTGCTGGGTCACCTGGTCCATCTGGTTGACGGCGGTGTTGACCTCGTTGAGGCCCGTGGCCTGTTCCGCCGAAGAGGCGGCGATTTCCGAGACGAGCGAGTCGATCTCGCCGACCCGCTCGACGATACGGCCCAGCGCCTGGCCGGTTTCACCGACCAGCTTGACGCCTTCGCCGACCTGGCTGGAGCTGGCCGAGATCAGCGCCTTGATCTCCTTGGCCGCCTCGGCGGAGCGTTGCGCAAGGGCGCGGACTTCCTGGGCGACAACCGCGAAGCCACGTCCGGCGTCGCCGGCCCGGGCGGCCTCGACCCCGGCGTTCAGAGCCAGAAGGTTGGTCTGGAAGGCGATCTCGTCGATCACGCCGATGATCTGGGCGATCTGGTTCGACGAATTCTCGATCTGGCCCATCGCGGAGACGGCGTCTCGCACGACGACGCCGGAATGTTCCGCCTCGCCCCGCGCCCTGGTGACCAGATTGGAGGCCAGCTTGGCGCCGTCGGCGGACTTGCGCACCGTCGCGGTCAGCTGGTCCAGCGCGGCGGCGGTCTCTTCAAGGCTGGCGGCCTGCTGCTCCGTGCGGCGCGAGAGGTCGTCCGACGCCAGGGCTATTTCGTCCGTTCCGCTACGGATGCCGTCCGTCGACGCGGCCACGGACTGCAGCGTCTGATGCAGGATGTTGACCGCGACGTTGTAGTTGTCCTTGAGAGCCTGGAACTGGGGCGAGACCTCGGCGTCGAGGCGCCCCGTCAGGTCGCCGCTGGCCAGCGTCGCTACCGCGGCGGTGAGCGCCGCGACCAGCGAGGCCTGCTCCTGCTCAGCCTTGACTCTGATAGTCTCTTCTTCCTGGCGGCGGGCCTCGAGCGTCTCGATGTAGATCGAGATGGCGAAGTCCATGTCGATCAGCACGGCCTTGACCAGGCTGGAGACCAGCTGTCCGGCTTCGTCGGCCGACGTCTGCTTGCCCAGGTGGAACCCCTTGGGCCAGGCGTCCTTGATGACGGCCTTGATCAGGTGTTCGCTGAGCAGCGCATAGCCGCCGATATACCAGCGGGGCTCCAGCCCGATGCGGGCATGCACCTGGCCGATGGCCCGCACGCCGTTGACATAGGACTCGCCGAACTCGGCCGCGGCGATGATGTCCCAGTGCTGCTGCTGCCGGTCGGCGGCGCTCGAGATGTGGCTGTCGCTGGAGAAGAACTTCCGGGGTTCCGGAAAATTGCGCACCTGGGCGTAGAAGGCGTCGAGCCCCGCCCGGATTTCCTTACGTATGAGAGGCTGTAGCGAGCGCAGCGAGTCTCGCGCCGAGGTGTCGAGCTTCACGAAATCCAGTCGCTCTCTGAGCGCGTAATCGTTCGCCATGGTAGCCCAACCTCCCTGGTCGCGTCGCGCTGGTTGCGTCGATCGCGCCTCCAATCGGCGGCCCGTCTTCATTTACCCTTTCTCTTAACCACGGGGACCAGGGTGGAGATCAGAGTTGGAGTTCACACGTCGGAGACCGGTCCGATGAACCGTTTTGGAACACTGATTTCCAAACAAAGCTTACCGGATGGCACAGCCTGTGCAGGGTATGCTCATTTTGGGGTGGGGCGGCTTGTCGCGGCGTCATGGGCGCCCGCACAGGCGGCCCTTCCGCCCCCGCCGCGAGGCGGAAGCGACCGATGCGGTCAGCGGCCGATACGATCCAGCGCGGACAGAAACTCATCGAGATTGTCGAGGTTGCGGGCCACCATGGCCGCCGACGCGTCACCGGCCAGCACCGCGCGCGGCACCACGAGCCCGCCGCGTCCGCCGACACGGATGCACAGGTCGCGGTCGATCAGCTTGGCGACATGCCGGCGGGTCGTTTCGTAGGACAGGCTGAGGACCCGGGAGAGGACGTAGACGCTGACGGGCAGTCGCATCTCGTCGGGCGGCAGGTCGGAACCGGACGAGAAGGCCGACGGATTGATATCCATCTTCCGCACCATGCGCGTGTTCTCGTTGACGATGGTCAGAAAGATGATTCCCGTCAGGATGTCGCCGTCCCAGGTCTCGGACACCAGCTGGACCCAACGCAGGAAGTAGTCGCGCGAGGCCCGTGTGCGGGCGAGATCGACGGCGACCTTGTGATCCTGACTGACCTTGGAGGTGGGCACGGTGATCGACCTCGTTCCTTCCGCGGGACCAACCGCCGTTCGACCTACGTGGCGCCCGGGACCGTATCCGGCACGATGCTTCGCCAGTGCCGAAGCAGCCGCCGGATAGCCTGGACCCAAACGCCGAAACCGCCTGCGGGCGTCGGCTGGAATTCAAACCCTTTCGAAATCGTGCCCGCGCGGAGAGAGTCGGCACAAGGCGCCATTTGGAGCTAACCAACCCGATTTAGGTCTATTGGAGACCTTGTCGAGGCAAAATACTCG
>CANJYY010000018.1 GCA_947479185.1 Caulobacteraceae bacterium | reverse complement strand
GGATGGTCATGTTCGGGCCCGACCGTGACGACCGGCTGGCCTACTACCGCCAGACCGCGCCCGCGACGTTTGACTTCCGCCAGGAGGAGATGACCGAGCTCACCCGAGCCCGGAGCAATCCGGCGCGGGTGATGAAATGCACCAAGCTGCGCAAGCTGATGAGCGATCCGACCGGCCGGGCGCTGACGACGGGCTGCATGACGCCAATCGACATCGACGGGGTCCATGTCGGCGCCTGGGGCACCACGGTGACGCTCGATTCCTACCTGATGGCGGCTATCGGCGAGTCGGTGCAGGGCGGTGAGAACATGATCGTTTCGGCTGACGGCGAGCTGATCGCCGCGCCGGGGCTGGGCAAGGGCGGGGTGGTGTCGCCGGCCGATCTGAAGCGCGAACAGCAGCACCGGAACATCGGTCCGCTGGTGAAGAGCATCCGCGCGCGGGGCGGCCCGTCAGGTGTGTTCCAGGCCGGCGGGCGGGTCATCGCCTACGGCCACCTCAAGGAGCCGGACTGGTATTTCGTGATGAGCCTGCCGACGTCGGAGATCGCCTGGTCGGCGGCCCGCACGGCGTCGTGGGTGCTGCTGTTCGGCCTGATCGGCATGGTGGTGCAGGCGCTGCTGCTGTTCCGCTTCATCCGTCACGAGGTGGTCGATCCGTTGGTCACCCTGTCGGTCGCCCACGCCCGCGACGGCGCGGCCATGGCGCCGTCGGTCGAGGCCCGCCGGGACGAGATCGGCGGGCTGGCCCGCATGCTGCGCGACCAGCGCGCCGACAATGACGAGCTGTTCCGCTCGCTTGAGCACCGGGTCGCGGTCCGCACCGCCGAACTGGAGCGGGCCAACCGGGCCAAGTCGACCTTCCTGGCCAACATGTCCCATGAACTGCGCACGCCGCTGAACGGGGTCATCGCCCTGGCCGACCAGCTGGCGGAGACGGCCGACCCGACCCGCCGGCGGGAGTTGGCCGGCCTCGTTTCGTCGTCCGGCCGGCTGCTGGAGCAGGTGCTCAGCGACATCCTCGACGTGTCCAAGATCGAGGCCGGCCAGTTCCGCCTGTCGCCGGCCCCGTTCGAACTGGAAGCGACGGTCGCGGCGATGGCCGACCTGCATCGCGCGTCCGCCGAAGCCAAGGGGCTGACCCTGACCTGGCGGGTCGCCGACTCCGCGCGCGGCGCCTGGCTCGGCGACAGCGGCAGGATCGCGCAGATCCTCAGCAACCTGCTCGGCAACGCCGTGAAGTTCACTGACCGCGGCGGCGTCTCCCTGACCGTCGATCACCAGGACGACCAACTGCGGTTCACGGTTCGCGACTCGGGTGTCGGCTTCGATGCCGAAGCCCGGGAGCGGATGTTCCGCCGGTTTGAGCAGGCGGACGATTCGATCACCCGCCGGTTCGGCGGCACGGGCCTGGGCCTGTCGATCTGTTCGGCCCTGACCAGCATGATGGGCGGCGAGATCGACGCCACCGCCGTGCCGGGCGAGGGCGCCGTCTTCACGGTCCTGCTGCCGCTGCCGCGCGCCGAGATGGCCGCCGCCGAGGATCGGATCGATCCGTCGGCCGGCGTCAGCCTGGAAGGCCTGCGCGTTCTGGCGGCCGAAGATCATCCGACCAACCAGAAGGTGCTGCAGATCGTGCTGGAGCCGTTCGGCGTCGACCTGACCATCGTCAGCAATGGCGAGGAGGCGGTCGCCGCCTTCGCCCAGGGCGGCTTCGACGCGGTGCTGATGGACATGCAGATGCCGGTCATGGACGGTCTGACCGCGACCCGCCTGATCCGCGATCACGAGGCCGCCGCCGGCGCCGCGCCCAGCCTGGTCGTCATGCTCACCGCCAACGCGATGGACGAACATGTCGAGGCGGCCCGTCAGGCCGGCGCCGATCTGCATGTGGCCAAGCCGCTGCGGCCTGAACAGCTGTTCGCGGCCCTGGCGATGGCGCGCCAGCCAGGCCGCGGAGTCAGTGCGGCGGCCTAGCCCGCGGCCTTCACGATCACCCGCATCACGTCGGCGAAGATATCCTGCTGCGCCCTCTCGTCCCGTGGCGTCGCCGACAGGAAGACGATCACCGCATACTTGCGGCCGTCCTTCAGCGTCACGATGCCGATGTCGTTGACCGCGGGCGTCAGGCCCAGGTCGGTCGCCGACGCGCCGGATTTGTGAACCAGACGCGCGTCCGGCGGCAGGCCCGCCGCCAGGCGACTGGTTCCGTACCGGGTGTCCCCCATCAGCTTCAAAAGCAGGGCGGTGCTCGGCGGCGAGATCAGTTGGCCCAACGACAGCCTTCGCAGGAAGGTCAGCCCGCCGCTGGCGGTCATGGTGTCGCGCGGATCGGCCAGATACCGCGCCGTGGCTGCCCGCCGCACCGGCTCGGGCACCGCATTGCGGGCCGCCTCGAAGGCCGGCCAGCCCTTCCAGGCGATGCGGAACGAGGCCATGCCGTAGAGGTTCGGCTGCAGCTCGCGCTCATAGCGGTCGATGCGGATGTCCTTGACGCCTTGCCCGCGCAGCCAGGCCGTCACCGCGCCGGGCCCGCCGATCCGCCGCATCAGCACGTCGGCGGCGGTGTTGTCGCTGTCGCTGACCGTGCGTTCCAGCAGATCGCGGACGGTATAGGTCGTGACCCGCGGCCAGGCGTCGGCCACCGGACTGTGGGCCGGCGAGATGTCCGGCTCCCCTATGGTGATGGTTTCGTCGAGGGAGAGTCGGCCGTGATCGACCTCCGACAATACCGCGGCGGCCAGCGGCGCCTTGAACACGCTCTGCATCGGAAAGGCCTTGTCGCCGTTCCAGGCCCACATCTCCCCGCCGTCGAGGTTCTGCACGGCGATTTCCATCGACGCCGGTTGCGCCCGGGCGGCGATCTCGCCGATCTCCTGGTCCAGGATCGCGGCGTCGAGCGGCGGTGACATTGGCTGCACGCCCGGCGAGGCCGGCCCGCAGGCGGCGAGCGTCAGGACGGCGATCAGGGCGAGGGCGCGATGCATGGCGGAAAGTCTAACGCCTGACCGTCGCGAATGGGCGCGGCGGGGCGATTTCTTTTCTGCTATCTGCGCGGCCCTTCGATAAAACAGCCGGGTCGCCCGCGCGACCCGAATTGGAAGCCCCGCCGTGAACCCACCCGTCGTCATCCTCAATGAACCCCAGCTGGCCGAGAACATCGGCGCGGTGGCGCGGGTGATGGCCAACTTCGGACTGGCCGACCTGCGTCTGGTCCGGCCGCGCGACGGCTGGCCGCAGGAGAGGGCCTGGCCGTCGGCCTCGGGCGCCGACTGGCCGCTCGACAACGCAAAGGTCTTCGACCGGCTGGAGGAGGCCGTCGCCGACCTCAAGCTGGTCTACGCCACCACGGCGCGGTCGCGCGGCACCCAGCTGCCGGTGCTGACGCCGCGCGAGGCGGCCGCCAACCTGCATGCCGCGGTCGACGCCGGCGAGGGCGTGGGCCTGCTGTTCGGCGGCGAGCGGGCCGGGCTGGAGACCGACGACATCGCCCTGTGCCACGGCATCGTCACCATCCCGGTCGACGAGCGGTTCCGTTCGCTGAACCTGTCCCAGGCCGTGGCGCTGAACGCCTATGAATGGCGCCTCGGCGTCGCTGACCGGCCGCGCGAAGCCTTCGCCGTCAACGTCGATGGCCCGGCCGACATGTCCGTGGTGGTCGGCCTCTACGAGCAACTGGAGAGCGAACTCGACAACGCCGGGTTCTTCCACCCGCCTGAAAAGCGGCCGTCGATGGTGCGCAACCTGCGTATTTCGCTCGGCCGTTCGCGCCTGACCGACCAGGAAGTCCGCACCTGGCGCGGCGTGGTCACCGCCTTGTCGAAGGGCCGAGGTCGGGTTCTGGAAAAACTTGCGCGCCAGAAGGCGGCCGCTAAGAATGAGACTAAAGAGTAACAAGGCGGGCGGGCGGTGAATGCCGCGCCACCTGATACTGCCCGGGAAACGCAGACCATGACTGACCTTCGCGCGGCCGCCCGGGACGCTTGGCTGTACACCCTGCCGTTGATCGAGATCGCCGCTGTTCGCACCCGCGGCCAGTCGGTCGGCTCGGCGATGAACGTCTTCGCCGCGATGCGCAACCTGGCGGACCATCGCCAGCGGACGGTGACCACGCCCAACAACGACACACTTTACGCCACGGCCCAGCTGGACCTGTCCAACGGGCCGGTGACCCTGACCCTGCCGCCGTCGGGCGACCGCTACGTCTCGCTGCAGCTGATGGACGCCTACAGCAACAGTTTCGCGGTGCTCGGCACCCGCACCACCGGGCCGGAAGGCGGCGTCTTCACCCTGGTGGGCCCCGAAGAGGCGGCGCAGGGCCGCAACGTGATCCGCGCGCCGACCGCCCACGTCTGGGCCCTGGCCCGGATCCTTGTCGACGGTCCGCATGACCTCGACGCCGCGCGGATCGTCCAGGGCGGCTTCTCGGCCCAGGGGCCCGAGGTTCCGCCGGCCACTACTTTCGCGCGGCGCGGTGACAGTTGGGCCGACTATTTCGCCAGCGCCGACGCCCTGATGGCGGTCAACCGTCCGCCAGTCACCGATCTGGCGCTGCTGCGGCGGATCGCGGTTCTGGGGATCGGCGAGGGCCACTTCGACGCCGCCGGCTTCTCGCCGGCCGAGGCCGCCGAGATCGAGGCCGGGGTCGAAGACGCCCGCAAGGCCGTGCGTGGCGGCGGCGGCCTTTCGGGCAACACCTTCATCGACGGCTGGGCCTACCCGGCGGCGCGGCTCGGGGACTTCGGTCAGGACTATGGCTTCCGCGCCGTGGTCGCCCTGGGCGGCCTGGCGGCATTGCCGCTGGTCGAGGCCACCTATCTGCGCGCCACGCCGTTTGCCGGCGCGGGCGGTGTGTTCGATGGCACGAAGGCCTGGCGGCTGCATCTGCCGGCCGACCGTCAGATCCCCGTCGACAGCTTCTGGTCGCTGAGCCTCTATGAGGTGACGCCCGAGCGGCAGTTCTTCTTCACCGACAATCCGCTGAACCGTTACGCGATCGGCGACCGCACGCCCGGCCTGACGTGGAATGATGATGGCTCGCTGGATCTCTGGATCAGCCACGAGCGGCCGGATCCCACGCGGGAGGCCAACTGGCTGCCGGCGCCCGCCGGGCCGTTCGCCCTGTTCATGCGCGGCTACCTGCCTCGACCCGAGCTGCTCGACGGACGCTATCGCCTGCCGGCCGTGGTCGAGGTCTGACAAGGCTTCACGAATGCGGCTGAGGCGTTAGGTTGCGGGCGTCCAAACAGGAGTCGCCCGATGAAGACCCGCGCCGCCGTCGCGTTCGAAGCCAAAAAGCCGCTGGAGATCGTCGAGGTCGACCTGGAAGGTCCCCGCGCCGGCGAGGTGCTGGTGGAGATCAAGGCCACGGGCATCTGCCACACCGACGCCTATACGCTCGATGGCCTGGACAGCGAGGGCATCTTCCCCTCGATCCTCGGCCATGAGGGCGCCGGCGTGGTGCTGGAAGTGGGCGCGGGCGTGACCAGCGTGGTCCCCGGCGATCACGTGATCCCGCTCTACACGCCCGAATGCCGCCAGTGCAAAAGCTGCCTCAGCCGCAAGACCAACCTCTGCACGGCCATCCGCGCCACCCAGGGCAAGGGCCAGATGCCCGACGGCACCAGCCGCTTCTCCTACAAGGGCCAGCAGATCGCCCACTACATGGGCTGCTCGACCTTCGCCAACCATACGGTGCTGCCCGAGATCGCCCTGGCCAAGATCCGCAAGGACGCCCCGTTCGACAAGGCCTGCTACATCGGCTGCGGCGTGACCACGGGCGTCGGCGCGGTGACCAACACGGCCAAGGTCGAGCCGGGCGCCAACTGCATCGTCTTCGGCCTCGGCGGCATCGGCCTGAACGTGATCCAGGGCCTCAGGCTGGTCGGCGCCGACATGATCATCGGCGTCGACATCAATCCGGACCGCGAGGCCTGGGGCCGCAAGTTCGGCATGACCCACTTCGTCAATCCCAAGGACGTCAGCGGCGACATCGTCGCCCATCTGGTGGCCCTGACCGACGGCGGTGCGGACTACACCTTCGACGCCACCGGCAATGTCACGGTCATGCGCCAGGCGCTGGAGGCCTGCCATCGCGGCTGGGGCGAGAGCATCATCATCGGCGTGGCCGAGGCCGGCCGCGAGATCGCCACCCGCCCGTTCCAGCTGGTCACCGGCCGGGTCTGGAAGGGCACGGCCTTCGGCGGCGCCCGCGGCCGCACCGACGTGCCGCAGATCGTCGACTGGTATATGGACGGCAAGATCCAGATCGACCCGATGATCACCCACACCATGCCGCTGGAAGACATCAACAAGGCCTTCGACCTGATGCATTCGGGCGAGAGCATCCGCAGCGTCGTGGTGTTCTAGAAACTGATCCTCCCCCATCGGGGGAGGGTGACCGCCGAAGGCGGTGGAGGGGGTCCGCTCAGATCGCGGGTGACCCCCTCAGTCCCTGCTTCACCTGCGGTTTCGCAGGGCCAGCTCCCCCGAAGGGGAGCATCTTTCAAGCGAGACCGCCATGACCCTCGAAATCCTCTCCACCCACCGCACGTTCGACGGGACGCTGCACTATTGCCGGCACCAGAGCGCGGCCACCGGCACGCCGATGCGGTTCACGATCTTCCTGCCGCCGGGCGAGGGGCCGTTTCCGCTGCTGGTCTGGCTGTCGGGCCTGACCTGCACGGAGGAGAACTTCACCACCAAGGGCGGGGCCTATGGCGCGGCCGCGGCGCTCGGCCTGGCCATCGTCGCGCCGGACACCAGCCCGCGCGGTGATGAGGTCGCCGACCACCCCGATTACGACTTCGGCAAGGGCGCCGGCTTCTATGTCGACGCCACGCAGAAGCCCTGGGCGCCGCACTTCACCATGGAGACCTACATCGTCCGCGACCTGCTTGAGGCGGTGCACGGCGCCTTTCCGGTGGACGCGGGCCGCCGCGCGATCAGCGGCCATTCGATGGGCGGTCACGGGGCCCTGACGCTGGCGCTGAAGTATCCGGACCTGTTCCGCTCGGTCGGCGCCTTCGCCCCGATCTGCTCGCCGACCCGCTGTCCCTGGGGCCAGCGGGCCTTTGCCGGATACCTCGGGAAAGACGAGACGACCTGGACGGGCCACGACGCCACCCGCCTGATCGAGGCCGGCGCCGCGAAGGGCCGCTACGACGACATTCTGGTGGAGCAGGGGACCGCCGATCCCTGGCTGGTCGAACAGCTGAAGCCCGAGCTGCTGGAAGCCGCCTGCGACGCCGCCGGCCAGCCGCTGACCGTGCTGCGCCACGAAGGCTACGACCACGGCTACTTCTTCGTCGCGACGTTTATCGCCGACCACCTGGCCTGGCATCGGGAGCGGCTGGAGTAGCTTTCCGACGATGCTCCCCGCTCGCGGGGAGCTGTCACGCGGAGCGTGACTGAGGGGCAGCGCCGGCGTCAGAGGTTTGAGCCAAAACGCGAATGCTCACCACTTCCAGCGCTGACCCCTCCACCATGCTCCGCATGGTCCCCCTCCCCACGGTGTGGGGAGGAAGGAGGATCTAAATCCCCGCCCCCAGATCCACGAACACCTCCGACAGCGACAGCCCCACGACAGCATCCTCCGCCAGCCGGTGGGCCAAACCGTCGACCTGGGCGGTGATCTCGGGGACGGCGGTGATTTCCCACCAGGCCGGGCGGGTCAGGGGGCCCAGCGCATACAGCCAGGTCGAGACCTCGCCGCGCGCGCCGAGCACGGCGCAGTCGGCCGTCTCCAGCCCCAGCCCCAGATCGTCCGGCGCGATCAGCCCCTTGCGGGCGAGGTCGGCGTAGAGCGGGACCTCAAGGCCGTGCAGGTCGCTGCGCGGGCCGGTGCAGTTGATCACCCTGGCCACCCTCAGCGTCTCCGCCGCACCGCCGCCGCGCGGGTGCAGGGTGACGGCCACGGCTTCGCCGGCCGGGGTCCAGTCGCGGCTGCGGGCGGCGCGGACGCTCAGCTGTCCGGCGGCCATCAGGGCGTCGATCCGCTGGGCGATGCGCGGGGCCATGCGGTGGCGATGGACGTCCCAGCGCGGCCGCTGATGGCGCAGGAACTGGCGCTTCTGGGCCGCCGTCCAGCTCGACCAGACGCGGGCGATGACCGGCCGCACGGCGTCGATCACCCGCTGCCAGGGCTGGCCGGCGGCGTTGGCGCGCTTGGTCTCCGCGCGGATGGCCTTCGACAGGGTCAGCGGGCTGGCGGGCAGCAGGGGGCCGAGGAACGGCTCCCAGTGGCCGCCGTAGCGGTGGGCGCCCGGCAGCAGGCCGCGCCGCGACACCGCCAGCATCGGCCCGCGATGGCCCTCCTCGGCCAGCTTCAGGGCGATGTCGACCATGGTCAGGCCGGCGCCCAGCAGCAGCACTGGCGCGTCCGGATCGAGGCCGGTCAGGGCGTCGACCGCCCAGGGATCGGCGGCGAAGGCGGCGCTGTCGCGCAGCCAGCTGTCGGCCGGCAGGGGCGGGCGGGGCGGCAGGTTGCCGGTGGCCAGCACGATCGTCTCGGCCTCGACCTCGCGGCCATCGCCGAGCACCAGCCCACGCCGGGGCGGATCAAGGAACCGCACGGCCTCGCCGCGCAGCACGGTCAGGCTGGGGCCGTTGTCGGTCACGCGGGCGGCGGCGACCTGCTCCTGCAGATACTGACCCCAGAGTTCGCGGGGCGAGAAAGCGGCGCTCATCTCCCCGCCGCTCTCGGCCAGGGCCTCGGTCATCTCCGCCCGTCCGGCCAGCCAGTCGCCGTAGGCGGGCTTGAGGCCGGCCTCCATGCGGGCGACGGGGACGTTGAGCAGGTGGGACGGCGCGCAGGCGCCGTAGGCCAGGCCTCGCCCCGGCCGGCTCGACGCCTCGACCAGCACCACGCGCCAGTCCGGCCGCAGCGCGACAAGCTTCAGCGCCAGCAGGGAGCCGCTGAATCCGCCGCCGACGATGGCGAGGGTCCGGCGGGCGGGAGGTATGTCGAACGCCATCGGCCCTCGGGATCGCGGAAATTGACGCTAGGGCATCTAAGGGCAGTTCGCGAGTCGGGGGGAGGGGAGAATATCGCCGTCGGCGTCGTCTCTGGATGCTCCCCCCTTGGGGGAGCTGTCGGCGAAGCAGACTGAGGGGGTCACCCGCGATCTGAGTCGCGCGCCCTCCGACCCGGCTTCGCCGGCCCACCTCCCCCGATGGGGGAGGATCTGGCGGCGTTGCGAAAGTTGACTCCCCGCGCTCCCTCCATCATACACCCGCCTTCCCACGCCACCGGCTTGCCGGACGGCGCAGGATTCCATGACGGGTGACACGAAGCCGCCGTTGAGATCGCGCCTCCACTTTCGGGGGAGCCGGCCCGGGTCGAACTGAAAAAGAGCTACGCATGTCCAAGCGCCACAGCGCCAAGTACAAGATCGACCGCCGGATGGGCGAAAACATCTGGGGCCGTCCGAAGTCCCCGGTGAACACCCGCTCCTACGGCCCCGGCCAGCACGGCCAGCGCCGCAAGTCCAAGGTCTCCGATTTCGGCCTGCAGCTGCGCGCCAAGCAGAAGCTGAAGGGCTACTACGGCAACCTGACCGAAAAGCAGTTCAGCCGCACCTACACCGAAGCCGCGCGCCGCAAGGGCAACACGGCCGAGAACCTGATCAGCCTGCTGGAAGCCCGTCTCGACGCGGTCGTCTACCGCGCCAAGTTCGTGCCGACCGTCTTCGCCGCCCGTCAGTTCGTCAACCACGGCCACGTGCTGGTGAACGGCAAGCGCGTCAACATCGCCTCCTACCGCGTGAAGGCCGGCGACGTCGTCAGCGTCCGCGAGAAGTCGCGCAGCATGGCCCTCGTGCTTGAAGCCCTCAGCTCGGGCGAGCGCGACACCCCCGACTACATCACCATCGACGCGCGCCACATGTCGGCGACCTTCGTCCGCGCCCCGGAACTGGCCGAAGTGCCCTATCCGGTGAAGATGGAACCGAACCTGGTCGTCGAATTCTACGCCTCCTAAGGCCTGAACCGACCAGCAGTATTGCGAAGGGCCCGGAGAGCGATCTCCGGGCCCTTTTGCTATGGCGCGGACTGTGGCCCACTGCGGCCCATGAACCGCCGCCTCTTCCTCATCGCCGGAACCCTGCTGCTCAGCGGCTGCGCCACGCTGCCGCCGGTGGTCGCGCCCGTCGGGGCGGGGTTCGAGCTGCTGGAGCCGCTCTATTCGGCCACCGCCGGTCGCGACGCCCTCGCCATCCGCGTCGCCTCGAACGGCTGCACCAGGAAGGAAGACTTCGCCGTCTATGTCGAGAAGACCCCGGCCGGGCCGCGCGTCGCCTTCGGACGCAAGACGCTCGACCGTTGCCGCAGCTTCGCCCGGGGGCAGGTCGAGCTGACGTTCACCTGGTCGGAACTGGGTCTCGACGGCCGCGCGGCGGTGTTCGTGGCCAACCCGCTGGTCGCCTGGACAGGACCGGGCGGCCTGTAGGGTACAAATCAGGGGACAGCTTACTCATTTCTCCCCGGACGCCGCCTGCACCGGGAAATGAGTAAGCTGTCCCCTGATTTGCAGCCCCCTCTCTAGCTGAACATCTCTTCCATCCACGCCGGCACGCGGGCGGGACGCTTGCTGACGGCGTCGACCAGCACCCATTCGGAATGGGTCTGGGCGCACATCTCGCCGTCGGGGCCGTCAATACGCACGAAGCGGTCGAAGCGCGGGCCGCGCCGCTCGCCGACCCAGGTGCGGCCGATGGCGTGCTCGCCGGGCATCAGCGGGCGGCGGTAGTCGATCTCGTGGCGCAGCACGACCCAGGCCCAGCGCGTGGCTTCCTCGGCCGGCGCGCGCGCGCGCCAGTGGGCGATGGCGATATCCTGCACCCAGCCCAGATAGACCACGTTGTTCACATGGCCGTTCTCGTCGATGTCCGACGGTTTGGGCGTGAACGGCAGGGTGAAGACCTGCCGGTTCTCCGGGGGTGCGAGGAGTTTCATTCTGTCCGCCGGGGCGCGCGGACTCAGGCGGTCAGCAGGCCCTGGGTTTCCAGCAGCGTCTTCAGCTCGCCGTCCTGGAACATCTCGCGGACGATGTCGCAGCCGCCGACGAACTCGCCCTTCACATAGACCTGCGGGATGGTCGGCCAGTCGCTGTAGAGCTTGATGCCGTCGCGCAGGACGTCGCTCTGCAGCACGTCGACGCCGACGAAGTCGACGCCCAGATGGTCGAGGATCTGCACGACCTGGGCCGAGAAGCCGCAGCGCGGCTGTTCCGGCTCGCCCTTCATGAACACCACGACGGCGTTTTCGGCCACGGTGCGGGCGATGAAATCGTGGGCGGGGTTGGCGACAGCGGCGTCAGTCACGGCAGGGGCCTTTGGGCTTGAAAGATCAGCCTATCAGCTAGGCGCCCGGCCCGGCGCGGTCAAGTCCGGGCGGACTTGCGGCTGGCGTCGTCGGAGAAGCGCGCCATCTCGATCTGGGCGGCGACACCGGTCGGCAGGTCGCGATCGGGCACCTCCGCCAGTCGGGTCAGATGCTCGATGCGATCGACCTCGAACCGCACCGTGGTCACGGCCGGCTCGGTCAACACATAGGCGAGGCAGATCTCCTCGGCCGTCCAGCCGGGGGTATTCTCGAGGAAGCTGTACCCGCCGATACCGGCCAGCGGCTCCTTGCGACGGCCCAGCAACGGCGGCTTCTTGAACAGCACCGCCTTGGGCTGCATCGCTTCGGGCCAGACATTGCGGGCGATCACCGCCAGGCCGCGCTCTGCGGCTGACTTCAGGCGGTTGCGTTCGCGCCAGCCGGACACCGGGCTGTAGCAGGTGGTCAGGCAGTCGAAAGCGCCGCGCGCGATCAGGAGGTCGGTGTCCTCGTCATCGCTGGTCAGGCCCCAGGAGCGGACCCAGCGCATCATGCGGATGCGCTCGAGCACCTCGGGGGTCGGCGGGACGTCGTCGAAATTGATCAGGTCGAGATAGCCAAGCCCGGTGCGGGCGAGCAGCGCCTCGATGGCATGGCCGGGTTCCGCCGGCAGCCCATGGGGGCGCCAGGCGATGAACAGCAGATCGCGCTCCATATCGGCGAAGGCGGCCGTCACAGCCTCGATCAGGGCAGGGGCGTCGCCGGCGATCTCGAAACCGTTGACGCCATGGTCCATGGCCGTGGCGATCAGCGTGCGCCAGTCCCGCACCGAATGGCGCACCGCCCCGTCGAGCAGCAGGGATATGGCCGAAACCACATGGCCGGACTTGCCGTAGGGCCGATAGCGCATGCGTCAGCCGGCCGGGGCGGCGGTTTCGAGCGCCAGGGCGTGCAGGGCCCCGCCCAGCACGTCGGCGAGGGCCTTGTTGACCAGCTGGTGCTGACGCACGCGGGGCAGGCCCGCGAAGGCGGTCGAGACGATGCGCGCCTTGTAGTGGTCGCCATCGCCGGCCAGGTCGGTGATCTCGATCTCGGCGTCCGGGAACGCGGTCCGCAGGCGGGATTCAAGGTCGACGGCGGTCATCGGCACGGGGGCGGTCTCCGGAAACAGTCCTTTCAATGCGCCACAATGCTTAACATCCGCTGGATGCGGCCTGCTTCGCGAATTGACGTGCGGTTGGCGGGGATAGGCGTCATGTTCACGCGTCCGTGATCGGAGAGCGCCATGAGAGTCCTGCTGGGTCTGTGTCTCGTGCTGCTGCTGGGCGGTTGCAACCGCGTCCACAGCGACCACCCGCTGTTCTTCGCCGAAACGTCCACCGGCGCCGCGAAGCTGCGCGACGGCGTCTGGGCCCTTCAGAATGACGACAATGCCGACTGTCGGTACGACGCGCGCAAGCCGGTCACCCGGTGGCCGGACTGCGCCGACTGGATGCTTGTGCGGGGCGGCGAGATCCTGGGCTACGACCGGCCAGGGAAGGGCGATGTGACCGGCGCGGGGGAATGGACCAGCCTGCCGTTCGTGCTGGCCGACGGCGCACCGCCCGTTCTGCAGATCGCCATGACCGAGGACGGCAAGGTCGACTACCAGTTCTTCGGGGTCGAGCAGACGGCGGGTGACAGCGCGGGCGTCACGGCCTTCTCCGCCTGGCCGGTGATGTGCGGACCGCCGCCGCCGTCCGGCGCCATGACCGACGGCAAGCGGCGCTACGTCACGCTGGAGCCGCTGCCCGGTCTGACTGTCGTCGACGAGAGCAGTTGCACGGCGGTCGATGCGACGGCCGTCCGCAACGCCGCCGGCCCCAGCCGCGCCTGGGCCGGCGACGAAGGCGGCGGCGCGCGGTGGATCCGCGACACCTATCCCTGATCAGTCCTCGATCGCAGAATAGATCAGGCTCTTCAGCTGGCCGCGGAAGTTGAACGTCGCCGACGGCATCAGCTGGGTCATGAAGACGACCGACAGGTCCTCCTCCTGGTCGGCCCAGAAGATCGTCGAGGCCGCGCCGCCCCAGTAGAAGTCGCCGCTCGACAGGCCGCCGGTCAGGGTCTGGTCGATGGTCATGGCGAAGCCCAGACCGAAGCCGATGCCGGCGTTGGAGGTCTCCGAGAAGCCGCCGATGGCCGCCTGGGTCAGGTCCTGATTGTCCTTCAGATGGTTGTGGACCATCAGGTCCAGCGTGCGCGTGCCGATCACCCGGACCCCGTCGAGCGCGCCGCCGGCCCGCAGCATCTCGGCGAACCGGACGTAGTCGGCCATGGTCCCGGCAAGGCCGCCGCCGCCGGACTTGAACACCGGGTCCTTGAGGTAGGGGCTGTTCTGCGGATCGTCCGACAGTTTCAGGCTCTTGTCGGGCATGCGCATGTAGTTGGCGGCGAAGCGGTGCGCCTTTTCGGCCGGCACATGGAAGGCCGTGTCGACCATGCCCAGCGGCTCGAAGATGGTCTTCTTCAGATAGTCCTCCAGCGGCATGCCGCTGATCCGCTCGACCAGGCCGCCGCAGACGTCGGTGGCCAGGCTGTACTGCCAGCGCTCGCCGGGGTGATAGCGCAGCGGCACGCGGCCGAGCTTTTCGAAGAACTGGTCGAGGGTCTCGCTGCCCCGGCGCACGCCGATGACGTCGTACGCCTTGTCGACCGGATGCTCGATCGGCAGGCCGCTGACCTGCGCCAGCATCGAGCCGTAGGTCAGGCCGGCGGTGTGGCTGAGCACGTCGCGGAAGCTGATCGGCCGGGCCGGCGCCTCGGTGACCATGCTGTCGCCTTCGCCGGAGACCCAGACGCGGTGGTTCTTCCATTCGGGGATGTAGCGGGTGACCGGATCGTCGAGCTCGAATCGGCCCTGTTCCATCAGCGTCATCAGCGCCACCGAGACGATCGGCTTGGTCATCGAATAGATGCGCACGATGGTGTCGTCGGACCAGGGCGTGGCCCGCTCGCGGTCGCGCAGACCGAAGCTGCGGGCGTAAGCCTGATGCCCGTGCCGCCGCACCTCGATCTGGCAGCCGGCGATCTTGCCGGGCTGGATGTAGTTGCGCTCGATGTGATCGGTGATCCGCTCAAGCCGATCGGCGTTGAGTCCGGTCCACTGCGACTGGGCGTCCATGTTTCGCTCCCGTTTTTCTCGTTGCCGGCATGATGGCCGGGCGAGGCGGGGGAAGGAAAGCAGAAAAGGCGGTATGCACCTGAGAGGATCCTCCCCCTTGGGGGAGGGAGACCATGCAGAGCATGGTGAAGGGGGCGGCCCCCTCAGTCAGGCTGCGCCTGACAGCTCCCCCGATGGGGGAGCATCCACCCTCTACCGCGCTGTCCCCGGATGCGAACTCCAGACGCGGCCATCCAGGGTGCGCACCTCGACGGGGCCGCGCTGGCCCTTACCGATCAGGCCGCGGATATCGCGGAAGACGGTTGTGACGCCCTTGCGGGTGCGGGTGGTCAGGCAGACGGTCTTTTCGCCCTCGCGGCCCCAGCTGCTCACCGAGGAGGTCCGGATCAGGCCCGGATGGCGGCGCACGTAAGTCTGGACCCGGTCGAAGCCCCGGCCGTCGATGCCCATGGCGTAGCTGCCGAACTGGACGCTGACGTCGCAGGCGGGGGCCGAGGCGTGAGCGGCGGCCGGCGCCAGCAGGGTCAGGGCGAGAGAAGCGGCGAGCAGGGTCTTCATGGATCACCCGGGGGTTCTGGTTGATGGCTACCCTGGATGGCGGGACCTGAACGGCGCATGACCGGCTTGCACGGTCGCGCGCGGGCCCGCATTGAGAGGCCTGACCGCTCCGGAGCCTTCATGCGTCGCATCGTCATCGCCGCCCTCGCGGTCTTCCTCTCCGTCGCGCCCGCGATGGCCGCGCCGGGCGACCGCGCGCTTGAAGACCTGCGCATCCTGTCCGCCGACGACATGGGCGGCCGGGGCATCGGGACCGAGGGCTCGGCGAAGGCGCGGGCCTATATCCGCGGCCGGTTCGAACAGATCGGCCTGACCGTCGTCGAGCAGCCGTTCGCCTTTACCCGCAAGCGCGACGGCAAGGAGGTCCACGGCGTCAACCTGATCGTGCGCATCGACGGAACCGCCCCCGGCGGCAAGGCCATCGTCGTCAGCGCCCACTACGACCACCTGGGGACCCAGGGCGGCGCGATCTACAATGGCGCCGACGACAACGCCTCGGGCGTGGCCGGCCTGCTGGCGGTCGCCGAGGCCTTCAAGGCGGCGCCGCCGAAGCACACCCTCATTCTCGTGGCCCTCGACGGCGAGGAAAGCGGCCTGCGCGGGGCGCGAGCGTTCGTCGAGTCGCCGCCGGCG
>CANJYY010000017.1 GCA_947479185.1 Caulobacteraceae bacterium | reverse complement strand
TAGGTCTGCACCAGGATCAGCCAGCGATCGGTCGGCTCCACGCCCAGCGTGAGGTCCAGCCGGGTCTCGTCGGGCAGACCGGTGCGGTCGAGCCGCGCCAGCTGCAGATCGACAAACGCCGCGTGGCCGGCGAAGGCGAGCGAGCGGCCGGCGAGCAGCCGCGCCTCGATGTCGGTTCCGCCCGCGCCGGGCGGGGCGTAGCCCGCGTTGCGCCCCTCCCCCGCCAGCGCCGCGCCGACATAGACGCTGACCGCCGATCGGTTTGACCGGACAAGATTGTAGCGAAGGCCCAGTTCCAGCGGCCCCCGGCCCGCGTAGTCGGCGAACCCGTCCTCGCCGCGGGTCCAGCCGGCCTGGCCCTGCAGGGTGAGCCGGCGGGTCAGGCCGCGCTCGACATAGAGGCTGACCGCGTCATCGGTCCGGTCGGCCATGGCGACTCGCCCGCCGGAGGCGTCGAAGACCTCGTCGGCGGCCGATCGCTCGTGCTTGAGGATCGCCACGGTCTCGCCCGGCGCCTGGGGCCAGGCCCCGGCCTGGGCCGGGCGCGAAAAAGCCGCCGCGAGCAGCAAGCCCGCGACGGCTCCTTCAAGCAAAGACGATCGTGCTAGGCGTCGTAGCCCGGCAGGTTGCGGTCCAGCTGACGCAGGCAGCCCGGCCAGGCCAGGTTGCCGATCGGACCCATGCCGCGGCCCATCTGGCTGCGCACCTCCGCCTGGGCCGCGTCGGGCGCGGTCAGCACCCCGTCGCGTCCCGCCGAAAGGGCCATGACCTGCTGAAGGCATGCGCGCTCCAGATAGAACATGTTGAGCCAGCAGGCCGCCGCGGTCTCGCCCACGGTCAGGGTGCCGTGGTTGCGCAGCAGCATGGCCGACTTGTCGCCCAAGTCAGCCACAAGACGCTCGCGCTCGTCAAGGTTGAGGGCGATGCCCTCATAGTCATGATAGGCGAGCTGCGGCAGCACGATCAGGGCGTGCTGCGACAGCGGCAGCAGTCCACCCGTCTGGGCCGAGACCGCGACACCCTGGTCGGAGTGCAGGTGCATCACATACATCGCGTCCTCGCGGGCCGCGTGCACCGCCGAGTGGATGGTGAAGCCCGCCGGATTGATGAAGTACTCCGTCTCCTGCTGCACCCGGCCCTCGAGGTCGATCTTCACCAGCGAGCTGGCGGTGATCTCGTCGAAGAACATGCCGTAGGGGTTGATCAGGAAGTGGTGCTCGGGCCCGGGAATGCGGGCCGAGATGTGGGTGAAGATCATGTCGTCCCACCCGTGCAGGGCGACCAGGCGATAGAGGGCGGCCAGATCGACCCGCGCCTTCCACTCCGCCTCGCTGACCTTGCCCTTCAGCGAGCTGGCGCCCGCCATTGATCCGTCGGCCATGGCGTTTCTCCTCCCGTTTGTTTCGTTGCCGGGAAAGTCGCGCCGCCTGACGCCCGCGTCAAGCTTTGCCCCCGCTTGCGAACCGGCGTTCGACCGGCCAATCTGAACGCCAGTCACGAACGCGCAAGACGTTCGAGGGAGGGCTCCATGACCAACTTCACCCGCCGCGGCCTGATGGCCGCCTCCGCCGCCGTCGCCGCGATTCCGGCCGCCGCAGAGGCGAAGCCGAAGACCCCGCCCGTCGCGCCCTGGACGCCGGACGCCACGACGCTGGCCGCCATGATCCGCAACCGGGAGATCAGCACGGTCGAAGCCGTCGAGGCCGCCATCCGCCGTGCCGAGACCCTGCAGCCGACGCTGAACTTCATCGTCAACTCCGACTTCGACCGGGCGCTCGACGCGGCGAAGAAGGGCGGCCAGACCGGGCCGTTCGCGGGCGTGCCCTATCTGGTCAAGGACCTCGACGACTGGGCCGGCCTGCCGACCCGCTCGGGCAGCCAGGGCAATATGCTGAACCCGCCCGCGAAGACGACCGATCCCTATGTTCAGGCCGCCGTGAACAGCGGCTTCATCGTCATCGGCAAGTCGGCCTCGCCGGAGTTCGGCTATCTGCCGACCACCGAGCCGCTGGCGCTGGGGCCCACGCGCAACCCGTGGAACGTCGGCCACTCGACCGGCGGCTCGTCCGGCGGGGCGGCGGCGGCCGTGGCCGCCGGCGTGGTGCCGCTGGCCCACGCCAGCGACGGCGGCGGCTCGATCCGCATCCCGGCGGCCAACTGCGGCCTGTTCGGCTTCAAGCCCTCGCGCGGGCGACTGGCCGGCAACCTGGGCCTCAAGGTCGTCGACCTGTCGGTGAACCATGCCGAGACCCATTCGGTGCGCGACTCGGCGGCGCTGTTCGCGGCGACCGAACGGGCCGATTCCAACGCCCCCTACCGCCCGATCGGCTTTGTGTCGAAGGCCACGCGCAAGAAGCTGCGGATCGGCGTTCTGACCACCGGCGGCACAGGCCGCCGTCCCGACGCCGAGGTCCAGGCGGGCCTCGACAGCACGGTGAAGCTGCTGCAGTCGCTGGGCCACAGGGTCAGCGAGACCCAGTGGCCGCTCGACTCGGCCCGCTTCGGCCAGGACTTCCTGACGTTGTGGTCGGCCGGCGCGGCGATGGACGTCGCGGCCATGAGCAAGGCGCTCGGCCGCGCAGCCGACACCCGCATGGCCGAGCCCTTCTCGCTGGGCATGGCAGAGTTGATCGCCAAGGCCCCCGAAGGCGCCGTGGAGGCCGCCATCGGCCGCCTCGCCGAGGCCTCGGCCGCCTATGACGGCTGGTTCGCCCAATACGACGTCATCGTCTCGCCGGTTCTGGCCAAGCCGCCCGTGCCGCTGGGCTACGTCTCGGGCGACGTGCCGTTCGCGGTGCTGTCGGAGCGGCTGACCGACTATGTCGGTTACACCCCGCTGCAGAACGTCGCCGGGGCCCCGGCCATGAGCGTGCCGCTGCACTGGACCGCAGACGGCCTGCCCGTCGGCATCCAGTTCGCGGCGAAGGCCGGCGCCGACGGCCTGCTGTTCCAACTGGCCTACCAGCTGGAGGCGGCGCAGCCGTGGGCGGGACGCAAGCCGCCGGTCAGCGCGGGCTAGGACGCCGTCAGCACCCCGCGCCCTTGTGGGCGCGGACGTGCCGGAGGATGTCGGCGACCAGGTCGAAGTCGATCTTTCCGGGATTGCGGTAGCGGATGCAGCCGCCGCCGAGACTGGCGCCCCCCAGACGGTCGCGGAAGGCCTCGACGGCGCCCTTGCCCGCGTAGAGCGAGATGTACTGCTTCTGGCTGTTGTAGCTGAACACCGGCGCACCGCCCTCGGGGCCGAAGCCGGGCATGCCGTAGGCCATGGTCTCGGCCCAGCCGGCGAAGACCTCGCGGCCGAGGTCGCGCACCCGGCTCATGGCGGCGAGCCGGTCCGGCTCGAGCGTGGTCATGTACTCATCGACCGTGGCGGCGGCGGACTGGACCATGCGGGCGCTCCCCGAATTCCGTCATCGTCGGGCGCGTCCCGACGATCCATGAGCACGATGGCGAGGCGGCCCGGCGCGTGCCCGGACCGCAAATGCATCACGCATGGGTCGCCGGAACAAGTCCGACAATGACGGCGGCGGGACGGCCTATTTCTCTTCGAAGATCTTCTTCAGCTCGTTCTTGAGGATCTTGCCGTTGGCGTTGCGCGGCAGGGTCTCGTGCCAGAACTCGACCTTCACCGGGACCTTGAAGGCCGCCAGGCGATCAGCGACGAACGCGCGCAGCTCCTGTTCGGTGGCGTGGGCGCCCTCCTTCAGGGTCACGACGGCGCCGGGCTCCTCGCCCAGCGTCTTGTGCGGGATGCCGACGAGCGCCGCGTCCATTACCGCCGGGTGGTCGTAGAGAACGTTCTCGACCTCGATGCAGTAGATGTTCTCGCCGCCGCGGATCAGCATGTCCTTGGCCCGGTCGATGATGAAGCAGAAGCCTTCCTCGTCGAGCCGCGCCAGGTCGCCTGTGCGCACCCAGCCGTCGACGAAGGTCTGGGCCGTGGCTTCGGGCTTGTTCCAGTAGCCCTTCACCACCTGCGGGCCCTTGCACCACAGCTCGCCGACCGTGCCGATCGGCAGTTCGGTGAAGGGCGCCTCGACGGTCATGATCTTCAGGTCGGTGACCGGCACCGGCGGGCCGCAACTGTCGGGGCGGTGCTCGTAGTCCTCGGCCGAGTTGGAGGTGGCCGTGGCGCTGGTCTCGGTCATGCCCCAGCCGTTGCCGGCGTGGGATTTCGGCCAGACTTCCTTGATCTTGCGCACCAGTTCGGGGGCCGAGGGCGCGCCGCCGTAGGCCATGCTCTCGATCGACGACAGGTCGTACTTCTCGCGGGCCGGATGTTCGATCAGCTGCCAGGCGATGGTCGGCACGCCGCCGGCGCTGGTCAGGCGCTCGCGCTCGATCAGCTGCATCGCCGCTTCCGGATCCCAGCGACGCATCATCGCCAGCTTGGCGCCGGCGTAGAGGGTCGGGTTGAGCACCGCGAAGCAGCCGGTGGCGTGGAAGAACGGCACGCTGAGCAGGCTGCCCTTCTGGGGCAGGGTCGGATCGGGCGCCGGGGGCGCCTCGCCGCGACGCAGGAAGGCCCGGGCCCCGGCGCAGAGGGCCGAGAAGATGTTGGAATTGACGTTGCGGTGGGTGGCCAGGGCGCCCTTGGGCTTACCCGTGGTGCCCGAGGTGTAGAAGATGGTAGCGTCGTCGTCGGCGTCGATCTGAACCGTCGGCAGGGCCGTGTCCGGCAGCTTCGCCCAGTCGTTGGGACCGCCGATGGCGTCTTCCAGCTTGCTGACGAACGGGTGGGCCACCTCGTCGACCATGCGGCTGACAAAGACATGCTGCAGGTCGGGGCAGTTGGGGAAGTGCTCGGCCAGGCGGTCGAACCGCTCCACATCGACGATGCAGATCTTGGTCCCAGAGTCGGTCAGGCCGTATTCGAGCTCCGGCCCGGTCCACCAGGCGTTCAGCGGCGTGATGATCGCGCCCAGGCTGGATGCGGCATAGAAGGCCACCGGCCATTCCGGCAGGTTGCGCATGACGATGGCGACCCGGTCGCCCTTCGTCACGCCCTTGTCGGCCAGCGCGACAGCGAAGGCGGCCACGGCGCGGTGGAAGGCCTCGAAACTGACCCGCTCATCCTCATGGACGAGGAAGATCTTCTCGCCGTGAGCGCGGCCGACGGTCACCACATCGCGGATGGTTGGCGGGGCGTTCTTCCAGACCCGGGTCTTGATGCCGCGGATCTCGATCTCTTCCATCTCGGTCGGCATGCCCGGCGAGGTGAGGACCGCATAGGCCTCCCGGACGGTCATCGCGGGCCAGGCGGCTTCGGGTTGGGCGGCGTCGGTCATGCAATTCTCCCGGGGACTGAACGGGCGCTCTTGCCGACGCCTCGCGACGTCAAAAGCACAGGCGCGGCGGCCATGCAAACGTCTGTTTGACCTAGCGTCGCCCGGGCAGGCCCAACAACACGAAATCAAGCCAGGCGCGGGCCTTGCGGGGCAACTCCGGCGCGGCCCAGAGGGCGTGCAGGTCGAGGTCAGGTCCGCTCCAGTCGGGCAGGACGCGAACCAGCCGGCCATCGTCGATCAGCGGGTCGACGAGGAAGGCCGGCAGCAGGGCCACGCCGAGGCCCTGCAGCGCCAGGTCCAGCACCGCTTCGCCGGAACTGGCCCGGGTCTCGCCGCGAATTTCGACCGTCTCGGTCCGGCGGCCATCGGTCAGCGGCCAGCGCCGACCAAAGCCGAGGCCCGTGAAATCAAGCGTCGGGCAGTCGTTGAGGTCGCGCGGCGCACGGGGCGCGCCGACCCGGGCCAGGAGGTCGGGCGAGGCCACCAGCCGCCGCCCGTAGGCGCAGAGACGGCGGGCGGTCAGCCGGGAGTCCTCCAGCGGGCCGAGCCGGAAGGTCAGGTCGACCGCATCGGCCACCGGATCGATGCGCTCGTCGCGCAGCACGAACGCCAGCCGCATCAACGGAAACGCCCGCAGGAACTCCGCCGTGCGCGGAATCAGCACGGCGCGCCCGAAGGCGACCGACGCCGCGACCCGCAGCAGGCCGGTCGGCGTGCGGTCCAGCCCCCGGACAGCCGCCTCCAGCCCGTCAGCCTCGACGAGCACCGCGCGGGCCCGGTCGAGCGCCAGATGACCGGCTTCGGTCAAGGTCAGGCTGCGCGTGGAGCGGGCGAACAGCCGCGCCCCGAGCTGTGTCTCCAGCGCCCCGAGCAGACGGCTGGCCGCCGGCTGGGTCAGCCCCATCTCCCGGGCCGCGCGGGAGATGCCGCCCGTTTCGGCGGCGCGGACGAACAGGCGATAGGCGTCCAGACGATCCATTCATGCCGTTATTGCATGAATGTGATGCCTGATCACGGGATTATCGCCGCAGCGCGACGCCGGCATAAGGTCGCCATGGCCCAGTTCCCGCTGCACACCCGCGCCACCGCCCCGTTCGAAGCCAAGCCGATCCTGGATCAGGCCGGCCAGGCGATCGGCTACGTTCCCGCCCTGCTGGCCCAGATGGCCGAGGCCCCGGCCCTGCTCGAGGGCTACGCCGCCCTGTCGGCGATCTTCCGCAAGACCGGATTCACCCCGGCCGAGCAGCAGCTGGTGCTGCTGACCGCCTCGGTCGAACACGACAGCCACTACTGCACGCCGGCCCATACCGTCCGCGCCCGCGCGGCCGCCATCGACGAGGCGACGCTGACCGCCGTCCGCGCAGGGCGGCCGGTCGCCGACCCCCGGCTGGAGGCCCTGCGGCTGTTCACGGTCAGGATGATCCGTGAGCGCGGCTTCCTCGCCGACGCGGACCTCGACGCCTTCGTCGCCGCCGGCTTCACCCGCGCCAACGCCCTGGAGATCATCCTGGCGGTCGGACTGAAGACCCTGTCGAACTACGTCAACCACCTGGCCGAAACGCCCCTCGATCCGCCCCTCGTCGCCGACGCCGTCGGGCGGCGGGTCGCCTGAAGGAGTCCCCGATGAAACGCCTGATCCTCGCCGTGGCGATCGCCGCCGCCACCCTGCCCGGCGCCGCCCTCGCCGCGAAACCGCCGGTCTACACGGCGCCGTTCTCGCAGGTCGGCGCGGGCGGCTACGATGTCGTGGCCTATTTCACCGCCGGCCGCCCGGTGAAGGGCGATCCGGCCTTCGCCACCGACTGGAAGGGCGTTCGCTGGCAGTTCAGTTCCGCCGCCAACCTCTCGAAATTCAAGGGTAATCCGGCCGCCTATGCGCCCCAGTACGGCGGCTACTGCGCCTGGGCCGTGGCGCACGATTACACGGCCAAGGGTGATCCGCTGAACTGGAAGATCGTCGGCGGCAAGCTGTACCTGAACTACAACGCCGACATTCAGGGCAAATGGATCAAGGACATCCCCGGCTTCATCCGCCAGGGCGACGCCAACTGGCCCAACGTTCTGGACAAGTGAGCCCCGCCATGAAGCGCTACCTCAAATACGTCCCCGACCTTATGGCCGTGTTCATGGCCGTCATCTTCCTCGACAGCCTGCGCTTCAAGTTCACCGACCATCCCAAGACCCAGGTGATCTTCGGCCTGCTCGACGGCTGGGCCGCCGGCCTCGGCGCCGCGGGCCTGTTCGGCCATACCGGGCTGTTCTCGCAGTATGTCATCGGCTCGATCGAGCTGCTGGCGGCGGCCCTGCTGATCGTCGGGCTGCACCCGCGGTTCAAGCCCCTTCAGGCCGGCGGCGCGCTGGCGGGACTGCTGGTGATGACCGGGGCCGTCAGCTTCCACCTGTTCACGCCGCTGGGCACGGACCCCAACCACGACGGCGGCGGCCTGTTCATCGCCGCCTGCACCAACCTGGCGTTTGCGGCGCTTCTGCTGGGGCTGTTCCGGCGCGACGCGTTCCTCGATCTGGCGAAGCGGGTCGCGGCGGTCTTCGGCCCGGCCCCGCGCGCGGCCTAACCGATCAGTTCGACAGTGGTGCCCTCGAACACGCTTTTCAGTTCACTCTGATGGATCGGCGTATCCTCGTCGAACAGCGTGAAGGTCACCGGCTCGAAGCAGGTCTTCTCGAAGCGCGCCACGCCCGCGGACGGCGGCGGTGACGCCGTCACGTTGAGCGCATAGGACCCATCCGCCGCCTTTTCCGCATGCGCGATCAGCGTCACGCCCGAGAGGGTGAACGGGATCGGCCGGGAGGTCCGGATCTTGCCGCCGATGTCGGCCTCGACCCGGGCCGTCAGCACGGGCGTACGCTTCGCTTCGGTATTGGCTGCCATTGTCGGCCCTTCCGTTGTTGTCTTCAGGTTCAGGCCACGCTGGCCAGCCGCCCAAGCGCCGCTTCCAGCTTGGCCTTTGCGGCCTCCGCGTCGGCCAGCTTTTCGCGATTCTCCTCGATAACCTCTTCCTTGGCCTTGGCCAGGAAGTCCGGGTTGCCGAGCTTCTTGTTGACCCGCTCGATATCGCCGACATGGCCGGCGATCTCCTTGGTCAGGCGGGCGCGTTCGGCGGTCAGGTCGATGAAGTCGGCGATGGCGATCGCAGCCGTGGCCTCACCGATGGTGAAGGGCGCCGAACCGGCGGGCGGGTCGCCCTCCTCGGCCGAGCCGAGCCGGCCGAGCGTCAGGATCAGGTCGCGGTGGCGGGCCAGCCGGGCGCGGGTCTCCTCGCCGGCGCCGGACAGCGTCAGGGGCACGCGGGCGCCCGGCGGCACGTTCATCTCGGCGCGGATCGAGCGGACCTCGGTGACCAGGTCGACCAGCCAGCCGATCTCGGCCTCGGCCCCGGCGTCGATCCAGCCGGCCGGCAGGTCGGGCCAGCGGGTGGTGATCAGCAGGCCGTCGCGGGCCGGGCCCTCCTCGGCCGTCTTGTCCCACAGTTCCTCGGTCAGGAACGGCATGACCGGGTGCAGCAGCAGCAGGCACTGGTCGAGCACCCAGGCGGTCATGGCCTGGGTCTCGGCCTTGGCGGCTTCGTCCGCCCCGTTGAGGATCGGCTTGGCCAGCTCGACGTACCAGTCGCAGAAGACGTTCCAGATGAAGCGGTAGAGCGCGCCCGTCGCCGCGTCGAAGGCGCAGGACTCCAGCGCCTCGGTGACGGCCGCCGCGGTCTTGACCGCCTCGCCGCGGATCCATTTGTTGATCGTCTGGTCGACGCCGGCCGGGTCGAAGCCCGCGACGCGGACGCAGCCGTTCATCTGCGAGAAGCGCGTGGCGTTCCACAGCTTGGTGCCGAAATTGCGATAGCCTTCAATGCGCTGCGTCGACAGCTTGATGTCGCGCGCCTGGCCCGACATGGCGGTCAGGGTGAAGCGCACGGCGTCGCAGCCGTACTGGTCGATCAGCTCCAGCGGGTCCATGACATTGCCCTTGGACTTGCTCATCTTGGCCCCGGACGCGTCGCGCACCAGGGCGTTGATGACCACCCGTTGGAACGGAACCTCGCCGGTGAAGTGCAGGCCCATCATCATCATCCGGGCGACCCAGAAGAAGATGATGTCGAAGCCGGTGACCAGGGTGTGGGTCGGGTAGAACCGCTCCAGATCGGCGGTCTTCTCCGGCCAGCCGAGCGTCGAGAACGGCCACAGGCCGGACGAGAACCAGGTGTCGAGAACGTCCTCGTCCTGCTTCAGCGCCCTGCCGCCGGCGGCCGCGCTCGCGGCCTCCTCGGTCTCCTCGACATAGACGTTGCCGTCCTCGTCGAACCAGGCCGGAATCCGGTGGCCCCACCACAGCTGGCGGCTGATGCACCACGGCTGGATGTTGCGCATCCACTCGTAATAGGTCTTGTCCCAGTTCTTCGGCTCGAAGACCGTCGCGCCCTCCTCCACCGCCTTGATGGCCGGAATGGCGAGGGTCTGGGCGTCGACGTACCACTGGTCGGTCAGCCAGGGCTCGATGACCACGCCCGAGCGGTCGCCGTGCGGCACCATGTGGCGGGTCTTCTCGATGCCCTTGAGCAGTTCGAGCTCTTCGAACCGGGCGATGATCATCTTGCGCACGACGAAGCGGTCGAGGCCGACGAACTCGGCCGGCGCGTTCTCGTTCACCTTGCCGAAGGCGTCGAGGATGTTGATCGCCTCCAGCCCGTGGCGCTTGCCGACCTCGAAGTCGTTGAAATCGTGGGCCGGGGTGATCTTCACCGCGCCCGAGCCCTTGGTCGGGTCGGCGTAGTCGTCGCCGACGATCGGGATCGAGCGGCCGACGATCGGCAGCATCACGGTCTTGCCGATCAGGCCCTTGTAGCGCTCGTCCTCGGGGTGCACGGCGACGGCCGTGTCGCCCAGCATGGTCTCGGGCCGGGTGGTGGCGACGACGATGTAGTCGCGCGTCTCCCATTCCGTGGCCTTGCCCTCGTCATCGAAGGCGACCGGGTATTGATAGGTGACGCCGTTCTCCAGCGGATAGGCGAAGTGCCAGTAGTGGCCGTCGACCTCCTTCTGCTCGACCTCGAGGTCGGAGATGGCGGTCTGGAACTGCGGATCCCAGTTGACCAGCCGCTTGTCGCGATAGATCAGGCCGTCCTTGTAGAGCTGGACGAACACCTTGCGGACGGCGGCCGACAGGCCCTCGTCGAGGGTGAACCGCTCGCGCGACCAGTCGCAGCTGGCGCCCAGCCGGCGCAGCTGGTTCTGGATCGTGCCGCTGCTCTCGGCCTTCCATTCCCAGACCTTGGCGACGAAGGCTTCGCGGCCCATGTCGCGTCGGCCGACGTTGCCGGCGGCGGCCAGCTGGCGCTCGACGACCATCTGGGTGGCGATGCCCGCGTGGTCGGTCCCGGGCAGCCACAGGGCCGCCTTGCCGCGCATGCGCTGGAAGCGGATCAGCACGTCCTGCAGCGTGTTGTTCAGCGCATGGCCGATGTGCAGGCTGCCGGTGACGTTGGGCGGCGGAATGACGATGCTGAACGGCTCGGCGGCCGGATCGTCGGTGGGGGCGAACGCGCCCGACTCCTCCCAGGCCTTGTAGAGGCGCGGTTCAACGGTCTGGGGATCGAAGGTCTTGTCGAGCATGGCAAAATTCACGAACGAAAACGGCGGCGCGCTGGTTGCGGCCGCCGGTCTCTATCAGGGGTGATCGGGATCGCGAAGCGGCCAGGCGTCGCTCCGGCTGAAGAGCGCGCCCTATCTGGAGAGCTTGTCGCGTACGATCTGTTCAACGAGGCGGGGCAGGTTCTCGTCGGCCCATTCGTTGAGCTTGGGCTCGAGAATGCTGCGGACCAGCTCTTCGATCGTCATGCCGCCGGAGACCGACGCCGCGCTCCTGGTGTAGCTGGGCGCGGGCGCGGGCGCGGGTTCGGGCGCGGCGGTGAACACGGGCTCGGGCTCCGGCTCGGGTTCCCAGGCGGGTTCGGGCGCGGCCCTGGGCGGGCTGTAGACGTCGAGGTCGCCGACCGTTTCGATGTCGCCGGCGGCGACAGTCTCGGTCAGCTCGAGGACGTCGTCGTCCTCGGGCTCCGGCTCGACCGGCGCGGGGGCCGGCGCCGCCATGACGGCGGGCGCCGCCTCGACGGGCGCGGCCTCGGCCGGCGGCGCGTCGTCCTCGGAGATGATTCGCCGGATGGAGGCGAGAATCTCCTCCATCGTCGGTTCCTGGGCGGTCTGTTCAGACATGTCGAGCCGTACCTGCGGGAGGCGATTCCAATAGCCTAGCGTAAGCACGCCCCGGCGTTCGTGCAAACGCCGAACACGCGCTTTTGCTCAGGCTTCTGCGTCGGTCTGGTTAATGCGCGGTCGCGACGGGCGTATCGACCGAGCCGGCGGCCGGCGGGGGCGGCGCGGGCAGCGACGCGACGCCGTCGATGAACACCAGCACCGGCTCCCACGGCGTCCAGCCCAGCATGTGGCTGAACGTCCTGCCGTTGGCCGTGGCGTCGTACTGTTCGACGCCCGGCACGAGGTAGCGGGCCTCGAGCTTGCCCATGGCCGACAGCAGCACCGCGGCGGCGACGTATTCATCGTGACGGGCGCTGACCAGCGACAGTTCGGCGTTGCGCAGCTCCTGCTCGGCGTTGAGCACGTCGAGCGTGGTGCGCAGACCGACCTGGGCCTCCTGGCGCACGCCTTCGAAGGCGATGCGGGCGGCGCGGACCTGTTCCTCGTTGGCGGTCAGGTTGGCGCGGGCGCCGATCAGGCTGTTCCACGCCTGGGACACCGTGCGCAGCACCGAGCGGCGGGTTTCCTCGATCGACTGCCGGTCGGCGTTGTTGCGCTCCTGCGACGCGCGGACCTGCGAGCTGATCAGGCCGCCGGTGAACAGCGGCACGCTGACCGAGACCCGGCCGCTGACGCTGCGCTGGTAGTCGTCGAAGGCGCCACCGGCGCCCGTAGGCGGAAGGAACGACTGCTGGGCCGTCGTGCCGGTGAAGCCGACCGACCCGCTGGCCGTAACGGTCGGCAGGCGCGAGGAGCGGGCCAGGGCCACGCGGGCGGCGCTGGCGCGCTCGGCATACTGCGCGCCCAGGATCTGGGCGTTGTTCTGTTCGGCCGCGTCGAAGGCGTCCTCGACGGCCGGCGGCAGGAAGGTCTCCAGCGACGGCTCGGCTTCCAGGTCACCCGGGTTCTGGCCGACGATCGCGGCGTAGGAGGCGCGGCTGATGGCCAGCTGGGCCTGGGCCGAGGCCAGCGAGGCCTTCGAGGCGGCCAGACGGGCTTCGGCCTGGGCGACGTCGGTGCGGGTGATTTCGCCGACCTCGAAACGGGCGCGGGCCTCGTCGAGCTGACGCTGCAGCACGGCGACGTTTTCCTGGCTGATGCGCAGGCGCTCCTGGTCGCGGCGCACGTCGACATAGGCGGTGATGACCGCCTGGATGACGCTGGCCTCGACGCTGCGAAGACCTTGCTGGCCGGTCATTACATCGGCCTCGGCGGCGCCGATCTGTGAGGAGACCCGGCCGCCCGTGTAGAGCGCCTGACTGACGGAGAGGCCGGCGCTGCTGCCGCGGGCGGCGTTGCCGGTCCCCTGGGAGTCGCTCGCCGAAGCGGAGGCGGAGGCGTCGACCTGCGGCCGCAGCCCGGTGCGGGCCTGGACGATGCTTTCGTCCAGCGCGCGCTGGCTGGCCCGCTGCCCCTGCAGGGTCGGGTTGGTCTGGTAGGCCAGGGCGATGGCGTCCGCCAGCGTTTCCGCCGAGGCAGAAGCCGCGGCGCCCGCGATCAGACCGAAACTGCAAACGGCGGCAAGAAGGCCCGCACGACGACTCTTCAACATGAATTATCCCCAAGGACCCACAAGCCAGGCGAGCCTTATATGATCGCCTGTAATGTCCGCCGCCAGTGGCGGCCAGTTAAGCTTTTTTCACACGCGCCCGTTGCGGGCTTATTTCAGCATCGCCCGACTAGAAGGCGAAACCGTGAACAGGTTCGAAGCCCGGCAGATAGGGCGGCGCGGCGTCGAAGGAAGCCCGGCCGCCGACGCCGTCATCGGCTCGGACATGGACGAACGCCTTGCCCATCGGTCCGTTGCGCTCGACGACGCCGAGCCGGCCGCCGGCCGCCAGGGCCGATTTCCAGCTCTCCGGCGCGCGCGCGACGGAGCCGTCGCGGGTGATCAGGTCAAAAGCGCCGGCCGGGGCGACCGAAAGATCGCCCTCGTCCAGGCGCGTCACCTTGACGCCCATGGCGTCCAGCACCGCGGCCGCATAGGGCGCGGCGATGGCCAGGGCCCGCTCGCCGGCGCGCGGGCCGAGGGCCTGCAGCAGCTTGGTCACGTCGCGCGGGCGCATCAGCCAGCGGCCGGGCGCGTATTCGACCTCGGCGTCGGCATAGGCGGCAAAGGCCTTCGCCGCGGGCAGCAGCGATTCGCGGGCCACCACGCGGATCGCGTCCTGCAGCGCATGATCGGTGACGTCCGAGGGGCGGACCTGGCTCTCGACCATGTTCAGACGGGCGGCGGCGAAGTCGGCGCTCATGCGGGTTCTCTGGCGGTTTTCACGTTGAGTCTTCCGGGCGGCTTATAGGTCCGGCGGTAACGGGAACGCAATGCAAGCGTGGGAAGCCATTGTAAGCGGACGGCGGCTCTGGTAGGCGTCCGCCCCTTCCCGACGCGACCGCCCGCGCCGGTGATGACGACACGACAAGGCCTGGTGGCGGAGTGGTTACGCAGAGGACTGCAAATCCTTGCACCCCGGTTCGATTCCGGGCCAGGCCTCCATTCTGCTTCGCCCCCCGGGCTTCGCAGAACACGTCCTGCTTTCCCGGTCGAAGCGGAATGCCCTTCGAAGCCTCGGCGAAGAAGGGCCGGCAGCCGGTTCACCGGCTATTTCGGGGCCGACGCCGACGCGGTCGGCTCCAGAGACTTCAGATAGGCGATCAGCGACTGCACATCGGCAGGCTCGTAAGCCCCGTCCGGCATGCCCGCATGGCCGACGCTGATTCCCTCCGCCAGCGCTTCGGCCAGATCATCGACCGGAAAGCGGCTGTGCAGGTCACGCCAGCGCGGCGCGCCTTCCAGCGGGCTTTCCCCCTCACGCCCGACGGCGTGGCAGGACGAGCAGTCCCGTTCGGCGATGGCGCGGCCGGCCTCGACGGGCGCGACAGGCGCGGCCGGCGCGGCCGGCGCCGGCGGGGTCTGGGCCTGCGACGCCGATCCGGGACTGGCCGCCACGAGGGCCGTCAGAATCAGCGGCGCGCCGAGAAGCAGCCCTCTGGATACGAAATCGCGGAATGTCATGAGCGAGCCCTGCTGAAGCTCGCAGCCTAGACCGGCCCCCTTGCCGCCGTCTTGATCCGCGTCAAAACCGGGCGGCCGCGGCGGTTAACCTTCGATTCACCATGCGGGCGCAGGCTTTGCCCGTCTTCCATGAAGGCACCCCACCATCACCGACTTTGAAAGCCCGGCCTCACCCGCCGGGCTCTTTTTCGCCCGCCGGGGGCGCGCAAGGCGCTTGCACCGTCCCTCCACCGAAGCTATAGCCCCCGCTCTTCCTGAGATGCGTGATCCGCGGTAGCTCAGTGGTAGAGCAGCCGACTGTTAATCGGCTGGTCGTAGGTTCGAATCCTACCCGCGGAGCCATCCTTCCACCCTGTCGTCAGACCGCTATTGATGCGGGTGAGCAGGGACGGCGACAAGCCGCATGCCATTCCCTTTTCGACCGCCTGTCTCGGCTTGAACACGGCTCTCGCGTGCGCGGGTCTGCCCACCCACCTCAGATGGCTTCACCGATGCCGGGAGCGCGCCGTCAGCGCAGATAGTTCCCGATCGGCAAGACCTGATCGTTTTCAAGGTCGGTCAGGGTGATGGCCGTATGGCCAGCGCCGTGAATGGCGACGGCCATGTCGAAGGCCTCGTCAGCGCAAAAGGGACCATGGCGAATGATCTCGCCTTCCAACATGGCATTGAGCATGTAGCGCGGCTTGGTCATGCACAGGGCTCTAGGCGCGGTCGACTTGTCGGTCCAGACGGACCCGCCCCAGAATGGGGCCGCACTCCGGCCCGGCGACGCCGACCCTACTGAACGGCCCGCGCACCGGGCTCGCCCGCCTCGATGGCGAGGATGCAGGCGATGATCTCGTCCCATTGCGCCAGGCCCGCGACGTCGCCGAGCGCCGCCAGCTCCGCCGCGCGCATGACCGCCATGACCTCGGCGTCCTCGCCGTACTGGCCGATCAGGGCCAGGGCCGTGGCGCGGGCGCCGTCGGAGAAGGGTTTCGCGGCCGGCATGGGCGGGCTCCTGACATCAGATCAACCACTGCCCAGCTAAGCCGGAGCAGGCGGCGGTCAACGGCCGGACGCCGATCTGCTAGACTGCGGCCATGACGTCGCCCGGCTTCACCCTGTTCGACACGGCCATCGGCCGCTGCGGCGTCGCCTGGGGCGAGGCCGGCATCGTCGGGACGGCCCTGCCCGGCGCCAGCGAGGACCAGATGCGTCGGCGATTCGTCGAGCGGTTCCCCGGAACGGTCGAATCGCCCCCGCCGGCGGCGCTGGAGCCGGTCATCGCCGGCATCGTCGCCCTGATGGCCGGGGAGAAGGTCGATCTGTCCGACGCGCCACTCGACATGGCCGCCGTGCCGCCGTTCCACCGGCGGGTCTACGAACGGGCGCGGACGATCCCGCCGG